>JBKBSS010000190.1:0-6423 GCA_046291385.1 Emticicia sp.
GGTTGAAAGAGTTTAAAAATAGATGGTTTGCGGTTGGCGTGCGAAACGGACAACGAGCTGTCACCCACTTGGCACTTGACCGAATTTTGGAATTAAGTTTAGATGAAAAAATAGTTTATCGAGAAAACACAGAACTCGACCCTGAATTGTTTTATAGAGATGCCATAGGTGTGACCGTTTCGGAAAATATGCGAGCCGAAAAAGTGCAAATTTGGGTCAATCTCGAACACGCTCCCTATGTCGAAACCAAGCCTTTGCATCATTCACAAATTGTGCAGGAAAAACTCGAAGATGGCATCATCATTCAGATTCAAGTGCAGTTGAATTTTGAATTAGAGAAAGAAATACTCGGTTTTGGCGAAGGAATGAAGGTTTTAGCTCCCGAAAGACTCAAAAAAAGGATTCTTTATCGGATGAGTAAAGGTTTACAGAATTATGAGTCATAGCACAATTTCCCAAATTGTTTATCATGTTACAATTTGGAAAATTGTGCTACTAAATCAACTCAATTTCACCGCCCAAGCACGCTCAAAAACATCGCCTGCTG
The DNA here is from genome assembly GCA_046291385.1 of Emticicia sp. GTDB lineage: Bacteria > Bacteroidota > Bacteroidia > Cytophagales > Spirosomataceae > Emticicia. The sequence continues at coordinate 548 of JBKBSS010000190.1, forward strand.
GTAAGATATTGATGCCTTCTTTTTCGGTTAATTCTTGTGAATGTCTGACCGAATCGGCAATGCCACACCACGGTTCGATGCACACGAAATTGGCATCTTTGGCGGCCCAAATACCGAGAAATGGAAATCCTGCAAAATCAAAACGCAGCGAATGCTCACTTTTTTCTGATTTCAAAGTTACGGTCGAAGAATTTAATTGCTTGAAAACCAGTGCATCTTGGTGAAATAATTCCTTCGTCAATGGCAAAAGTTTGGTTTCGATTTCAATCAATTCTTCGTCGATAAGGGCTTTTTCAAAAATAGCTTCGGGTTCGTCCAAAATCAAACCTTGCGAACTTAGCGGCCAACGTTTGAGGTTTTCTTCTTCTTCAAACTCCAAATAATAATCTTGGTAAGTCAAACCTTCTTCGAGCGGAACGGCAAAGGCTGGATGCCCACCAACGGAGAAATACATATCGTTTTCGCCCAAATTGGTTACATGATAAGTTACACTCAACAAATTGGCGTAAAGCTCATAAACCAAACGAAATTCAAATGTAAATGGATAAACTTTGAGCGTATCTTCATTAGAGCGAAGCAAAAAGCTAATGCCATCGTCCCAGTGGTCTTCTATTTCAAAAACCAAGTCACGAGCAAAGCCATGACGGGGCAAATTGTAGTTTTTCCCTTCAAAAATATAGTTATTTTCTTTCAAACCACCCACAATCGGAAATAATACGGGCGAAGATTTTCCCCAAAATTCGGGGTCGGCTTCCCACATATATTCTAAATCGTGGTCTTTGTGGTAAAGACTCACCAATTCAGCCCCTTTTGGGTCGATTCCTACTTCTAAGTATTCGTTTTCTATGTAGTACATTTTATTCAATAGTCCGTTAAAAGGAAGCCTTCGCTTGAGGGGGACACCTTGTCCGAAGGCTTCCTTCGATTATCCAAACAACTCACTAAAAACCTCTTCCAACTTACTGGCGGCTGAGATTTGAATTTTGTATTGTTTGGTATCTAATCCTTTGAGATTATATTTTGAAATAAAGATTTTTTTGAAACCGAGCTTTTCGGCTTCTGAAATGCGATTTTCGATGCGATTGACGGCACGAACTTCACCACCCAAACCAACTTCGGCCGCAAAACAACACGAACTCGGCACACTAATATCTTCGTAAGATGAAACAATTGAGACACAAATTGCCAAATCAATGGCAGGGTCTTCTACTTTCAATCCGCCCGCAATATTCAAAAAAACATCTTGTGTTCCAAGTCTGAAACCGCCTCTTTTTTCAAGAACCGCCAATAACATCTGCGTTCGTCGGCTATCGAAACCATTGCTGGTTCGTTGGGGAGTTCCATAAGTTGCTACGCTTACGAGCGACTGAATTTCAATCAAAAGTGGACGATTTCCTTCGAGCATGGCAGCAATCGTGATGCCGCTCAAATCTTCTTCACGCTGCGAAATCAAGATTTCGGATGGATTGCTTACTTGGCGGAGGCCAGTGCCTTGCATTTCGTAAATACCGAGTTCGGAGGTACTTCCAAAACGATTTTTGGTTGTTCTCAAGATTCGGTAAGTCATGTGGCGGTCGCCTTCAAACTGCAAAACGGTATCAACCATGTGTTCGAGAACTTTCGGCCCAGCCAAACCACCATCTTTTGTGATATGCCCAATCATAATTACGGGCGTGTCCGATTCTTTCGAGAATTTCATCAATTCGGCCGTACATTCTTTCACCTGCGAAACACTTCCTGCACCAGATTCGATTAATGGAGATGATAATGTTTGAATTGAGTCGATAATCACAATATCTGGCTCGGTCAATTCGATTTGGCGAAAAATATTATCAGTCGAAGTTTCATTCAAGATATAACATTTATCATTCACGAATTGCATTCGCTCGGCACGCATTTTTATCTGTTGCTCGCTTTCTTCGCCCGAAACATAGAGAATTGTATAGTCTTTTAGGCTCAAGGCAATTTGCAACATTAGCGTAGATTTTCCGATACCAGGTTCTCCTCCAATCAAAACCAGTGAGCCTGGCACGATTCCCCCACCCAAAACTCGATTAAGTTCGTCGTCTTCCGTTACGATTCTGTAACGCTCTTGTGTAGTGATTTCGGTGAGCGTTTTTGGTTTGTTTGCCGTTCGAGTTGTACCCGACGAGGTAAATTTCCAATTACCTTTTTCGGGTTCTTCTTTGGTCAATACTTCCTCAACCATTGTGTTCCATTCTCCGCAAGACGTACACCGACCAAGATATTTTGGGGAACTAAATCCACAACTTTGGCAGAAATATGCCGTTTTTATTTTTGCCATTTTTATTTTCACAACTTAGAAATCGGACCGCCGACGCAGTTGTGCTGTAAATTGTTAATCTTTCGTTAATAAAATACGAATTTGCGAATAATCTACGTTATTTCCTCGAAACCGTCTGAGATAAAAGTTTATACTTGTTCGTGGCACGATTTTTTAACTAAATTAATTCAAAAACCTTACATTTAATTCATTCATGCTCAAATCTCTATTTTTTTCTACGTTTACTAATTATTTAACAAAAATCAACATGAAAAAAATCACAGTTCTTACTCTTTTCGCTCTCCTTGGTGTGTTTACTAATACTTTTGCTCAGAAAGGCTTCCAGTTGGGCATCAAAGGTGGTGTTACCTTCAACCAAGTTTATACCGATGCGGGTTCACTTAGCAATAACATTTCACAAAGTTATGATACAAAAACTGGCTATGTAGCAGGTATTTGGACTCGTTTTGGCGATAGAGTATTTCTGCAACCAGAACTTTTATTGGCTCAAAAAGGCGGTACGATTGATGTTCAAAATATCGGAAAAGTTAAGTTTTCTTACAGCAATTTAGACGTTCCTGTTTTGGTCGGCTTTCGTGTTTTGAAGATTTTCAGAGTAAATGCTGGCCCTGTGGCTACATTTAAACTTTCGGAAGACCAAAAATTAAAAGATGCGTTGAAAGACCTTACTTCAAACGATAATGCCATCAAAAACGCTTCGTTTGGTTATCAGTTAGGCGTGGGTGTAAAAATCTTGGGTATTAATCTTGATTTGAGAAAAGTGGGAAGTTTATCAGAGATTTCGGCTTTGAACATGAGCAATAATCAATTTAAAGACAAAGGCTGGCAGTTTACAGTCGGCTTTAAGATTATTTAATTGTTGAGTACTTTTTTGATAGTGAAGAATCTCTCCGTTGGGGAGATTTTTTTGTTTTAAAGAAAGTTGGTTTTCTGAAATTCATAAATATTTATACATTTGTCAAAACCAATCATATAAATCTGTTTAATCAAGGTCAAAAATGACATTACAACAACTTTTTCAGCGTATCGGAGAAAATCCTAATTTTATACTTTTCTATTTTCTGATTATTCCAATTGCGGCAATTATTGCGGGCGTTTTGGGTAAAGGAGAAGGACACCTTTCACCGTGGAAATACCTGTACGCAACTTTGATTTATTTGGTAAGTATTCCAGGAATTTTTGCGGTTGCCCTGAATGTTTATTTCTTCTTGTTTCAAAGGGGCGATGTGATGCAAACCGATGTTTATTTACAGATTTTGCCGATTATCATCATGCTCGTCACGATTTTCGTGATTCGTCGAAATGTTGATTTATCACTCATTCCAGGTTTTGATAAAATTTCGGGGCTTTGGTTCATGCTTTTCGCAACAATGTTTTTGATGTGGTTGCTCGAAAAAATCAGAATTGTTGTTTTCTCATATTTACCTTTTCAATATTTATTGGGCATTTTCGCTATACTTTTTGCTTTAATTTATTTGGGTTGGCGGAAGTTTGTAAAATAATATTTCTCAACCTCCACAAATAGAAACGCCTTGCTGAGTTATTCAACAAGGCGTTTGGTGTTTCTATCGAATCGTGTTCTAAATTACTTATTCAAGAAATCAATTGTACTGACTCCAAATAAAGCTTTACCTTCTGCTTTTGAATTTTTGAATACAAAATAAAGGTTTTGCTGACCCGTAGCATTTACGTTCACTTTCAACGGCATCATATTAGATTCCGAAACCTCAGCTTCGCCCAATAACGCACCAGTTGGCGAACCAGTACGCACTTCAACTTTACCGCCAACACTTTGTCCTTTCTGCGAAAACGCTCCAATCGTCAATCCTTTTACGCCAGTCAAATCAATATTTTTGAAACCAAAGTAAGCACCATCTTCGGTAGCAATAACAATCTCGCCACCCAATGCTTCAACATTAAATTTCGATGTAGCTTTGGTCTCATCAAACGAAACCGCTTTTACTTTCGAGCTACGCAAAGCAACCGATTCCGAATTTGACAATGGCCCAATTACTTTTCCACCTTTATCGGTATAAGTTGCTTGAATGATGTATGCACCATCTTTTTTGCCTTTATGTGCCGCAGTTTCATAAGCTGCTTTTATTGGCTGAGAAGCTTTTTTCTTATCATTTAATGAAAGAATATAATCAACCATATCACGGGCATCAGGAAGCGAAACCTGTGGGTGAGCCGCCATTGCTTGCTCGCCCCAAACACCACCACCACCTTTGATAACTTTCTCAGCCAATTGGTTGATAGCCGTCTGCCCACGACGGTATTTTTTAGCTATATCAATGTAAGCTGGCCCAATAGATTTTTTATCAACTGAGTGGCAAGCCTTACAATCGCTCAAATCAATCAAACGTTTTCCTGCCGCAAAGTTCATGTTTTCTTTGTGTCCTTGCTCAATCATGGTTTTGTCGTAGCCTTCCAAATAATTGATATTTACAACCACATCACCAGCGTCAATGCCTTTGGCAGTTGTGCCATCTTCTTTGTCAGAAACGCTTACTTCATAATCAATTTTTTGGTCATCGAAGAAGAAAGTTTTATTACTTTTCACGGCAATATTTACTTTCGGCTCGGCATTACCCACTTTCACTTTTAATGTTTGATTTGCTTTATTTCCCGCCACATCAGTTACCGTCAAAACAACTTCATATTCACCTGCTTTCGCAAAAGTAACTTTCGGATTTGGCTGTGTGCTTGCTGGTATTCCTTTGCCAAAATTCCACAAATATTTCAGAGCATCGTTGTCATAGTCCATCGTTCCTGCCGACGAAAAAGCGACTGTCAACGGAGCTGCACCTGCTTTTTTATCAGCTTTTGACATTACGACTGGTTTACGATTTCCTGCATTATATTCGATTACTGAAAGCGTTGCATCTTCGTTTTGCGTAAACCAATTCATGCCATAATCCAAGACAAACAAACGTCCATCTTTCGAGAAAGCCATGTCCATTGGGTGAGCAAACTTGGTATTTGGCATAAAACGCTCCATACCTGTATAATTTCCGTCTTTGTCCATGCTTACCATATAAATCCAGTCACGCATCCACTCGTAAGCCAAGAATTTTCCATCATAATAACTTGGCAATTTCTTCGGGCTTTTATCATAATCTTCTGAATAATACACTGGTCCAGCCATCGGATTACAACCACCTTTGCCAAATTCTGGATAAAGTTTAGAATCGCCATAACCATAATAAATCCACGCTTTTTGGGCAGCAGGGAGTTCTCTCAAACCAGTATTATTCGGCGAATCATTGATTGGTTTCAAGGCATCATATTTATCGCCAGATTCTTTTTTAGCAAAATCATAGTGATTATAAGCAAAGTTGGGCCCTGTGAAAATCGGCCAGCCGAAAAACCCTGGCTTGCGTGCTTGGTTAAATTCTACAATTCCTTCGGGGCCACGTTTTTCGTCAGTTTTGCCTGCATCGGGGCCAATATCTCCCCAATATAAGTAACTTGTACGTTTATCAACACCTATTCTGTACGGATTACGCATCCCCATTGCATAGATTTCTGGACGGGTTCGCTCTGTTCCTACTGGAAATAAATTACCTTC
>JBKBSS010000191.1:0-6371 GCA_046291385.1 Emticicia sp.
ATATCAGCCGTCGATTCGAGATTTTTCTTAGTATTACTCGCTCCGTGACCAGAGTTTGTATCAATCTTTATCAATAATGGATTTTTGCTGCTTGCTGCTCCAATTTCTTGCAAAGTAGCCGCATATTTGAATGAATGTGCAGGCACAACTCTATCATCATGGTCGGCCGTTGTGATGAGCGTTGCAGGATAATTAATGCCCGATTTGATATTATGAATCGGCGAATAGCCGTACAAAGTTTTAAATTCTTCGGCATTATCTGACGAACCATAATCGGCAATCCAGTTCCAGCCAATTGTGAATTTTTGGAAACGCAGCATATCCATTACACCCACTTGCGGAATAGCCACTTTCGCCAAATCGGGTCTTTGGTTCATTACTGCACCAACCAAAAGTCCACCATTCGAACCACCACGAATTGCCAAATGAGCATTATCGCAATATTTTTGGGCAATTAAATATTCACCCGCCGCAATAAAATCATCAAAAACATTCTGTTTTTTGAGTTTCATGCCTTGCTCGTGCCATTTTTCGCCATATTCGCCGCCACCACGCAAGTTGGCCGAAGCATAAACGCCTCCTTGCTCCAAAAATGGAATTAAAGTTGGACTAAAACCTGGGTTTAGGTTTACATTAAAACCACCATATCCATAAAGCAAAGTTGGGTTTTGTCCGTTGAGTTTCAAGCCTTTTTTATAAACAATAAACATCGGAACTTTTGTGCCGTCTTTGCTCGTATAAAAAACTTGTTTTGTTTCAAAATCAGTAGCTTTGAAATCTACTTCGGGTGAACGAAAAATCGTACTTTTCTTGGTCGCAATATCGTATCTAAAAATAGTAGGAGGGTAGTTGAAAGTGCTGAAAGTATAAAATACAAATTTATCATCAGCTTCGCCACCAAAGCCACCAGCCGAACCTAAACTTGGCAGTTGTACTTCATTTTCGAGTTTCCCGTTGAAATCATAGACATATACACGAGTCGTAACGTCTTTCAAATACAAGGCAAATAATTTACCACCTGCCGAACTTACACCTTGTAATGGCTCAGGTTTTTCGGGCAAAATAGCACTCCATTTGCCTGTGGCAATGTCATATTTTTCTACTTTATCATTTGGTGCATTATGGTTGGTTTGAATCAAAAATGTTTGTCCAATATTATCAACAATACTATAACTCGAATTAGTGATTTCTGAGACAATGGCTTTAAATTCTTTTTCGCCAGCCGCTCTAAAATACAAGGCGTTTCCATCTTTTCCTTTGCCACGGTCTGAGATGCTCAAGAAAGCAAATTTTTGGTCTTCGCTTGTATAAACGCCATTGAAACGTTGCGGATTTGCTTTGTCTTCAAAGACCAGTTCATCGGCATCTTGACTTGTACCCACTTGATGAAAAAATACTTGGTGATTTTCGTTTTTTGCCGCTAACGCACTCCCTTCTGGTTTTGGATAACGGCTATAATAAAAACCATTTCCCTGCCACGAAATACCCGAAACCTTCACCCATTCGAGTTTTTCGCTGAGGTTTTGCTTCGTTTCCATGTCCATAATCACAATATCTTGCCAGTCAGAGCCACCCTTTGATAATGCCATTCCTGCATATTTTCCATCTTTCGACAACACAAATTGTACCAAACGAGTAGTACCATCGGTTGAAAGTTTATTTGGGTCAATTACTAATTCTGGAGTTCCATCTAAGCCTTTTTGGCGGTAAAGTACCGATTGATTTTGTAAACCATCGTTTTTGTAGAAATAAAACCATTCGCCTTTGCGTGAAGGAGAAGAATATTTTGGATAATTATAGATTTTCTCCAACCTTTTCATAATATCGCCACGGTACGGAATCTGCTCGAAATAGTTGGCCGTAACCGTATTTTGTTGCTTAACCCACTCGGTAGTTTCTGCCGAACGGTCGTCTTCGAGCCAACGATATGGGTCGGCAACGGTCGTGCCATGATAAGTATCGGTGTGGTCGATTTTTTTTGTAATTGGATAATTAATTTGAGCCATTGCTAAACTGGGGAACAAGAGAGAAATAAGGATTTTTTTCATAGTTTTTCAAGGTTTGAAGGTATGTTTGACCGTATTTTTATTGATGAATAAATAGAATTGTACAACAAGTTTTCAACTTGTTGCATTGGAATAATATTTTTACGAAAATTGATTGTTGGAATATAGTACAACACTCTTTTGACTAATAAACAAACGCCAATCAAAGAAGTTTTACTAAATTAGCCAAACAATAAAGCTCAAAACAAATGTACGGAATAAAATCTTTTGAAATAAAGAAATTCAAGTCAAAAGGTATCGAAGAAATGCCCGATTTAGTAGTTGTCGAAGAACCTTTGGAGATTCGTTTGGGTTTTGGAAAAGAAGATGACCGACAGCAGAAAAGCATCTCCGTGACGATGCGAACGCCCACGGGGCATGATTTTGAATTGGCTTTAGGTTTTTTGTTTACCGAAGGAATTATTGCTTCATTGGATGATATTTTATCTATTCATTACTGTACGGATGCTGGCCGACAAGCCGAGCAAAATATAGTAAGAGTGGAGTTAAAACCGCATATTTTAATCAATTTTCAGAGCCTTGAACGTCATTTTTATGCAACTTCAAGTTGCGGAATCTGTGGAAAAGCTTCCATCGAAGCAATCGAACAAAAATGCCTAATTTTACCTAAAAATGATTTTAAAGTTTCGGCTGAATTCATAAAGACATTACCCCAAATTTTAGAAACTAATCAAGTTTTTTTCAAGCATACAGGCGGACTTCATGCTGCGATGCTGTTAAGTCCCTCGCCGACTGCCCCAAAGGGGAGTCAAAAAAAGATTGTTGGAGGTTATGAAAGCTCTCCTTTAGGGGCAGGGGGGTATGAAGACATCGGTCGCCACAATGCTCTTGATAAAGCCATCGGTGCGGCATTGCAACAAAATCTTTTACCTTTATCGGAAAGTATTTTAATAATGAGCAGTCGAGCGAGTTTTGAATTGATTCAAAAAGCTGTAATGGCGGGCATTCCGATTATGGCTTGTGTTGGTTCGCCTTCAAGTTTGGCCGTCGAAACTGCCCAAACTTTGGGTATTACTTTGATTGGGTTTTTGCGAGAAAATAGCTTCAATGTTTATTCTCATGTGGAGCGAATTTTTTGATTAAAAAACCTTGTTTTTAATGTAAAATAAGTAAATTTGATTAATAAACAGAAGCAAAATGGAAACACTTGTTGTAAAACGCAAACCACTTGCGACCAAAAAGCTCAAAAATCAGAACGACCCACCTCGTAAGCCACGTCCCGATGGCAAGATAAATTATCATGTTTTGACTCATGAAGAGATAGAAAAGGAAAGAAATAAAGCCTATAAATATCTGTTATAGTTATGTTTGATAGTGGCTATAAGTTTGCTCTTATTTCTAAGACTACGGTTTCTAAAAAACTATTTTTACGACAACGCATCTATAATTTTCGTTCACTTTTCAGACGCTATATTGCTGTTGTTGAAGAATATGAGCTAAATGTCTTCATTGTTAAGTTTTTTCCAGTTAGCCATAAACTTTCTGATAAAAAGTATAATGTTATTTTCAATGATTTTGATGCACCTCGTGTCATTCGTACTTGTATAGATATTATGCTTAGTATCGCAACCGAAAACGAATTAGCAAGTTTTGGTTTTATAGGTGCAAATACGATTAGTGAAGATTTTTACGAAAATGAAATTAACACACAACGCTTTCGTATTTATAGACGCATCATGCTTAATTTTTTTCGAGAAGAATCGTTCTCGCACCTCGAAGAACCTTCAATAAGTGCCTATTTAATGGTAAATAAAAAGAATAAAAACTTTGAAGAACTTACCCCTAAGATTGTCGAAATGTTTCAAGAAGTTTATCCCGATTTGATATTCTGATGTCCCAAATAAACCCACAACCACCCACCGATTTTACAGGAATCGAAACTTCAAAGCCAGCTACCGAAGCGGCTGGTTTTACGGCAGTGTTTTCATCAATGAAGCACGTTTTTGGTGTAATGCCAGTCAAACGAGGGCTAAAGTCATTGTTGAATCTCAATCAAAAAGGTGGCATAGACTGTCCAAGTTGTGCATGGCCTGACCCCGACGGCGAACGTTCAACAATTGCCGAATACTGCGAAAATGGTGCAAAAGCCATTGCCGAAGAAGCAACCACTCGAAAACTAACGCCAGTTTTTTTTCAAAAATATTCGGTGTCCGAACTTTCACAAAAATCAGATTATTGGCTCGGTCAGCAGGGACGTTTAACGCACCCTTTGGTTTTGCGTGAAGGACAAACGAATTACGAGAAAATATCGTGGGAAAAATCCTTCAAACTCATTGGTAATCAACTAAATAACTTGCCATCGCCCGATGAAGCCATTTTTTATACATCAGGTAGAACAAGTAATGAGGCAGCTTTTTTGTACCAACTTTTTATCAGAATGTACGGCACAAATAATATGCCTGATTGCTCGAATATGTGTCATGAATCAAGCGGTTCGGCTTTGGGCGAAACTTTGGGTTTGGGAAAAGGTTCGGTAAAACTGGATGATTTTGAGAAAGCAGAAGTGATTATGATTTTGGGACAAAACCCAGGCACAAATCATCCACGTATGCTTTCGGCTCTCGAAAAAGCCAAACGGGCAGGGGCAAAAATTATTTCAGTAAACCCTTTGATTGAAGCAGGTTTATTGAAGTTCAAGCACCCACAAGAGATACAAGATGTGTTTTTTGGTGGCGAAAAATTGACTGATATTTATTTGCAGATTAAAATAAATGGTGATTTAGCTTTGCTCAAAGCCATGAACAAACTTTTGTTTGAAGCCGAACAAAAATCAGGAAATGTATTCGATAAAGATTTTATCATCAATCAGACCGAAAACTACAAAAACTATATAAAAAACCTCGAAAATGAAGATTTAGAACAACTTTCAGCAACTTGTGGGATAGTTTTAGACGAAATAAAAGCAGCTACTCAATTGCTAATTGACCATAAAAAAATCATTGTTTGTTGGGCAATGGGGCTTACGCAGCACAAAAATTCGGTCGTTACGATTCGAGAAGTGGTGAATCTTTTATTATTAAAAGGGAGTATCGGAATTGAAGGTGGAGGAACTTGCCCCGTGCGTGGACATTCCAACGTACAAGGCGACCGAACGATGGGAATTTATGAAAGACCGAAGCCTGAATTTTTGGATAGTTTACAAAACGTATTTGGTTTTGAGCCTCCTCGCAAACATGGTTTTGATACAGTAGAAGCAATCAAAGCAATGGCCGAAGGTAACGCAAAAGTGTTTGTAGCAATGGGTGGAAATTTTCTTTCTGCCACACCTGATACTAAATTTACGGCTAAAGCTCTACAAAACTGCGATTTAGTAGTTCAGATTTCTACCAAACTTAATCGAAGTCATTTAATTCATGGTAAAACAGCTTTAATTTTGCCAACTTTGGGGCGAACCGACCTTGATTTGCAAGCCAATGGCGAGCAGTTCGTGACAGTCGAAGATTCGATGGGAGTGGTGCATAGCAGCAAAGGAGTTTTAGAGCCAATCTCGGAATACCTTTTATCAGAACCAGCAATTGTTGCGGGCATTGCAAAAGCGACTTTAACAAACACAAATCTTGATTGGGATACACTTGTGGCGAATTATGACAATATCAGAGATTTGATAGAAAAAACAATTGCAGGTTTTGAAAATTATAATGTCAGAGTACGTCAAGATGGTGGTTTTTATTTGCCAAATCTTCCTCGTGAACGAAAATTTGGTACTGATTCTGCCAAAGCGAAGTTTTCAATCAATGAATTAGAAACAATTCAATTGGCTGATAGTGAATATCTTATGATGACAATTCGTAGCCACGACCAGTTTAATACAACCATTTATGGCTTAGATGACCGATACAGAGGAATTCATAATGAACGAAGAATAATTATGATGAATGAAACCGATATGGTAGAAGCAAAATTAGAAAAATATCAAGTCGTAAATCTTTATAATAACCACGGAGGAGTAGAGCGAATTGCCGAAAAATTTATAGTTGTGCCTTATAACATTCCCCGAAAATGTGTCGCCACGTATTTTCCCGAAGCCAATGTTTTAGTGCCGATTGACAGCTATGCCGATATTAGTAAAACGCCCACTTCAAAGTCGGTGGTGATTAAAATAAAAGTAGCCACCTAACCGCAGCGGCCAACCGTCCTCGATGGGAGAAATAAGGTTTTAGAAATATTATTCCTAAAACCTTATTAAAAAAACAAAACTCCCCCATTGGAGGTAGTGGGCTTTTATTCCACCGTAACCGACTTTGCCAAATTTCGAGGTTGGTCAACGTTTCTTCCACGCATAACTGCAATATAATAAGAAATCAG
>JBKBSS010000192.1:0-2810 GCA_046291385.1 Emticicia sp.
GCATGTTCTTTTTGTTGGCTTCGATTTTGCCATAACGCTCAATAGCGTAGGCATAATCAAGATAAACAGCCATTTTTGATGCACCAACGCCATAACCTGCATCGCAACGCTCTTTGGCGGCACGTGAGGCAATATCACGAGGAACTAAGTTTCCGAAGGCAGGATAACGACGCTCTAAGTAGTAATCTCTTTCTTCTTCTGGAATATCATTTCCGAGACGAGTATCATTTTGTTTTTTCGGCACCCAAATTCTACCATCGTTACGCAATGATTCTGACATCAAAGTTAACTTCGATTGGTGGTCGCCCGATACTGGAATACAAGTCGGGTGAATTTGTGTATAACAAGGATTTGCAAAATTTGCACCTTTCTTATGGGCTTTCCAAGCGGCAGTTACGTTGCTACCCATTGCATTGGTTGACAAATAGAATACGTTTCCGTAGCCACCTGTGCAAAGCAATACTGAATGTCCGAAATGACGCTCAAGTTCGCCAGTTACTAAATTTTTGGCGATAATTCCACGGGCTTTTCCGTCAATTGTTACTACATCAAGCATTTCGTGGCGAGTGTACATGGTTACGTTACCGATACCAACTTGACGCTCAAGACCTGAGTATGCTCCAAGCAATAACTGTTGGCCAGTTTGTCCAGCAGCATAAAAAGTACGTTGCACTTGTGTACCACCAAACGAACGGTTTGATAAAAGTCCACCATATTCACGAGCAAAAGGCACGCCTTGAGCTACGCATTGGTCGATGATACTTCCCGAGACTTCGGCCAAACGATGCACGTTTGCTTCTCTCGAACGGTAATCACCACCTTTGATGGTATCATAAAATAAACGATAAACAGAGTCACCATCATTTTGATAGTTTTTTGCTGCATTGATACCACCTTGTGCTGCAATTGAGTGAGCTCTACGAGGTGAATCTTGGAAACAAAATGCTTTCACTTTATAGCCCATTTCGGCTAATGTAGCGGCAGCCGATGCTCCTGCTAAACCTGTACCAACCACAATAATCTCCAAGCTACGCTTGTTAGCTGGGTTTACTAATGGTACAGTTGAACGATACTTTGTCCACTTGTCCGCTATCGAACCTTCTGGAATTTTGGCATCTAATTTATTTGACATCTTATTTATTATCAATTAGTCTATTAAAATCAATAACTTAATTAAATCTTATTTAAAGAAAAAGAAAATCGGCATTGCTGCAAAACCCAGAGGAATAGCAATTGCAAAGACCCAAGTTCCGATAAACTTAACCAACGGAGTATATTTTGGGTGATTCCAACCGAGCGTTTGAAATGAACTCTGAAATCCGTGATACAAGTGATAAGCTACGGCAAACATTCCGAGAATATAAAAAATCACCAGTAAAGGATTCTTGAATGCGACAGCAACTTCCTTATACAAATCTTTCACGATAACAGAATGAGTTCCAGCAACTGCATCGGTCATTTCTGCCATTTTTGCTTCTTGCACATAACCACTTTCCATTGTTTTTGTTACAACTTCTCCTGTCGTTACATTTTCAGTATATTGCACGTAAGGAAGCGGCTCATTGTGATATGTGTACCAAAAGTCTCCCATGTGAACAACGATATAAACCAACAAGATTGTTCCAAGAATTGCCATGTTGCGACTCGAAAACGAAGATTGATTTCTTACAACTGCATAACGAACGGGACGAGCCTTACGATTTTGGTATTCGAGGTATAATCCCCAAAAAGCATGAAACAAAATTAGGGCGTAGTTTGCATAAGAAACTATTTTAATTAATGGAAACGTGGTCATAAAAACCGCATACTTATTGAAGGCATAACCGCCATCATTCTTGAAAAGTTGCAGGTTTCCGATGAGGTGTACTAATAGAAAAGTGCAAAGAAATAAGCCTGTAAGTGACATCAGAACTTTCTTTCCAATTGAACTTGTTAACGTTTTTGTGAGCCAAGACATAGCCTTATCTGATAATTTTAATGGACAATTGACAAATTTTGTATTCCTTTGAAAAGTACAATTACTTTCAACGCCCAAAAGTAAGCCACAAATAGATTAGAATCAATAAAAGTTTTCACTTTTTTGATAATTTATTATCGTTATATATTTCCAACATTTTGTTTTTAAAAATTGTTTTCAAAAAAACTATTCATTATTAACACAAGGATTACGTATTTTTCGTTTATGTTTATGTAAATCCTATATCAATTGTCTATGAAAGCATTGAAATTTATACTTTTTTCGTTTATCGTCGGTCTTCTCGCTATTTCTACTGCGAGGGCAACCCATATTCGAGCAGGAGAGATTACGGCCAAAAGAATCTCAACCACGAGTCTTACCTATCGAGTTACGTTAACTACATACACTGACCAAATCAATGGCGTGACGGCCAACGAGGGGCAAAACACGGTAAATTTCTATTTTGGAGTAACGGGTGTGCCGCTTTACACCGTAAAACGTAAGAAAAAATCGCTCATCAACTCATCCACGATGTGTAATGTCTATGATACAACTTTTACATTTCCAGCACAAGGACGTTATACAATTACATGTGCGATTACGAACCGAAATGCGAATACAGTAAATTTACCAGGCAGAACTGACGAAATTAGCTTTTTTGTTGAAACTACAATTGTCGTAAATGGTTCTTTGGGCCTAAATAATACACCCGTACTTTTAAATATTCCGATTGATACGGCGGGTGTTGGCAAGAAATTCATCCATAACCCTGGTGCATTTGATGCCGATGGTGATAGTTTGGCTTACCGCCTGACCACTCCAAAGCGGGATTTTGGCGAAGGTTCAGGATTAG
>JBKBSS010000192.1:2908-6320 GCA_046291385.1 Emticicia sp.
GGCGAATTTATCACTGGCTACCGAGACCCTGCAACACTCGGCACAAATTTGCTTACCGAAGATGGCTCTGGCCCATCAAATTTTAGAATAGACCCACTCACAGGTGATTTGATTTGGGATGCCCCTGGTAAATGGACAACCCCGCAGTACCAAATAAATGTGGCATTTATCATAGAAGAATGGCGGAAAGGTGCCAATGGACAATATTCCAAAATCGGGGAAATTACACGAGATATGCAAATTATTGTCGTAGAAACACCGAATAAACGACCCATTTTGAATATTCCGAACCAAATTTGTGTGGAAGCTGGACAAAAAGTAGAGTTTAAAGTGACTGCTACCGATGGCGACAATAATAATGTAAAAATTACGACCAATAGTGGGGTTTATAACCGTGATGCGGCTGGCGGAACGGCCAGTTTTGTAGCACCATTAGAGGCCAAATTTATTCCGCTTAATATTCCACAAAAAAGCCCAGCCGAAGGCACTTTTACTTGGGAAACCAACTGTAAACACGTAAGAGGGCAAGCATACGATGTTTTGTTTAAAGTCGAGGATTTTCCTGGGAGATTTGCCGTACAATTAACCGACACGAAAACCGTCAAAATTAAAGTTATTCCACCTCGTCCGAGAGGTCTGACGGCAAGAAATACCGAACGTGGTGTTGAACTTCGTTGGCAACAATACCCCGATTGCAGTATTTCAAATGCTGAAATGATTGTTTATCGAAAAGAGGGTTGTTCAAATTATATTCCTACTCAATGCGAAATTGGTCTTCCTGCATCGCTTGGTTTTGTAGAAGTTGCTCGAATTTCGGTAAAAGACACGTTTTTCCTTGATACAAAAACTCAAAACGGCAAAATTTATAGTTATAGTCTCGTAGCAAGTTTAGCCGCTTCCAACTTTGTTTCTATTCCGAGTGTGCCTTCAAATGAAGCTTGTGTTGGCAGTGAATTACCACAAAGAGCTCCAGTGCTGACCAATGTAAGCATTGAAAGTACTGACGCTGCCACTGGCAGAATTAACATAAAATGGACTCGCCCCTTGGGTTTTGACTCAACGGAATACAAAGGCCCATATCAATATAAGTTATACCGTGCTACGGGAATCAACGGCGGAACATTCCAACTCGTGACGAGTATTCCGACCAAAGTTAGCAAAGCTATCGCCGATACTATTTTTGTTGATGGTGGACTAAATACACTCCAAAATGGATACACTTATAAAGTAGCATTTTTGTACGAAAACGATAAAGTTTTGGCCGAAAGTCAGGTAGCAAGCAGCGTAAGATTAACTGCAAACTCAGATGCACAAAAAGTAAGAATAACTTGGCAAGCCAATGTGCCGTGGAGTAATGATAATCGCCGACACCGTGTTTACCGAGAATCTCGCACAAGTCCAGGTACGTTTAATGTCATTGCCGAAGTTTCGGTTGGAGCGGTAAATACTTATACTTATGTTGATGATGGCGTGGATAGATTCGCAGGCGATGGAACGAGTACGATTCAGATGAAAGTTGATACTTCGTACTGTTATAAAGTTGAAACGGTTGGAGCATACACTCGTTTACCACAATTTGGTTTGCTCAATAATTTATCGCAAGTAGCTTGTGGAACGCCGATTGATAATACGCCGCCTTGCCCGCCTATTTTTAGTTCGGAAGAAATCAACTGCCAAACGCTTGACCGAAAAGCGATTTGTGAAGCAAGCAATATTACCAACAAATTTAGCTGGCGAACTCCACAAAGTGCAGGTGGTGTGGTTTGTAGGGTCGATATTTTGAAATACAACATTTACTATGCTCGCTACGCCGATGAACAACCGAAGTTTTTGGCAACAGTTCCAGCTACCGAAACTTCATTTACACACGTGAAGCCATTACAAGAAGGTTTTGCGGGTTGTTATTACATTACGGCCGTAAATCGTCTGAACATTGAAAGTGCTCCAAGTAATATTATTTGTAAGGATAACTGCCCAATTGTTGAACTTCCAAATGTATTAACTCCGAATGGCGATGGCAAAAATGATACATTTACGCCAACGACTTGCTCGGCATTTATAAAAACTATCAGTATTGAAATTTATAATCGCTATGGTGTGAAAGTATATGAATCAAGTGGCGATACACTTAGTTGGGATGGTAAAACAAGCAACGGTACTGAGCTTCCTTCAGGAACTTACTACTATGTCTCACAAGTGGTTATTCAGCGTTTAGATAAAATTGATGAAACCCCGACCACTATTAAAGGTTGGATAGAATTAATCAAATAAAAGCCTGACTATCAGCCCAAAAAAGCAATTTGACTGAAAGATAATAAGTATTTTCAGCATTAAATGTACTATCTTTGCACCCCGATTATTGGTATAGTTTTTGAGTATCAAATCAAAAACGCCGATTTCGGGTCTAACGAAAACCTTATTAAATTTACAAATGAATATTTTACGTCGCTTTTTTGGCAGCATTAGCCAATTTATAGGAACATTTATTGCCTCGTTTAAGAAGCCAATGGCCACTTCTATCAACTCTATCAGAGGATTTATCATTTCTCTTTTGGTAGGTTTATTCGTAGCGATTGTGGCAGTTGGTGTGCAACCTTTCGGACTTGCAGACTTTACAAATGAAGCCAAAACGCTTTATTTAATTGGTTTTGGAGTTGTTGCTTTTGTCGGAATGTTGCTGGCAAAGTTTGTTTTACCAAGCATTCTTTCTAATTTTTATAACGACCAACAATGGACAATAGGCCGCCAAATTGTGCATCTTTCAGCAACAATTCTGATTGTAGGCACTTTGACTATAGCTTACAGCAACTATTTCAATATCACGGCACTGGCTTTTGTTGATATTCTGAAAACTGTGGCAGTTTGTATTTTACCGATTGTCGTAACTACTTTTATTCAGCAAAAACTGTTTCACAATAAATTTTCTACTACTGCCGAAAATATCAATAGTAGCTTAGAATCAGTCAACCCGCCAGCCAGCAAGCAATTGTTTCCTGTAATGGTTTTTGGTGAAAGCGGTCAAAAATTAAGTTTGATTCCAAACCAATTGATTTATGCCGAAACCTCAAAAGATTCGACCGATTTTTATTGGCAAAGCTTAATGGGCGTTGAAAAAACAACCGTTCAAACGCCATTGGCACAAGTAGAAAAAGAATTGTCGGCACACCCACAATTTGTGCGTTTACACCGAAATTTTGTAATCAATATGCGTGGCATTCATAAAGTAGAAGGCAATGCTCGTGGGTATCGCTTACGCATTGCTCGCACGAAGCATGAGATTCCTGTTTCGTGGAAATTCCACAAAAAACTGGAGCAAATTGGACAGTAAGAAGAATTTACGAATTACGAATGTTGTCTCTTATAGAAAAAGCCGCAGTTTGAATCAAACTGCGGCTTTTTCTATATATATTCT
>JBKBSS010000193.1:0-6239 GCA_046291385.1 Emticicia sp.
CGTGGCAATTGATTTTCCAGATTGCCCGATAATCATTGCTCACCCAAGTTGGCCGTGGCAAGATGAAGCCCTTTCAGTAGCCATGCACAAGCCTAATGTTTATATTGATTTGAGCGGTTGGTCGCCCAAATATTTCCCGAAGCAACTCATTCAATACGCCAATACGCTTTTAAAAGATAGAATACTTTTCGGCACGGATTTTCCATTAATTACGCCCGAAAGATGGATGAAAGATTTTGAAGAAGCAGGTTTTAAAGAAGAAGTAAAACCTTTGATTCTGAAAGAAAATGCAATTAGGATGTTGGGTTTGAAATAGTGATTTTGGATACGACATGCTGAAATTTTTACTTTTAAGGATTTTATTCCATAGAAAGCATAATTTTTGTGGAATAGAATCTTTTTTTTGATTGTTATTGCATATTTATTCTCTTATTTTGCATAGTATAATCATGGTATAATGCAGAATTTTGTTGGAAAGTTATAATTATATTTAATGAAGATTATTATTATCGGTGGTGGGATTGGTGGTTTAACTACCGCATTGAGCCTTCATAAAGCTGGATTCGAAGTAAAAGTTTTTGAATCGGTCAAAGAAATCAAGCCTTTAGGCGTAGGTATCAACACACTTCCGCATAGTGTTCGGGTTTTGACAAATTTGGATTTACAAGAAAAAATCGCTCAAAATGCTATTGAAACGAGTGATTTAGTCTATTTTAACAAATTCGGACAACAATTCTGGACCGAGCCACGTGGGCGTTATGCGGGTTACAAATGGCCACAGTTTTCGGTGCATCGTGGGGTTTTGCAGATGTTACTTTTCGATGAAGTTATGGCAGTTTTGGGCAAAGATGCGATTCTGAAAAATCATCATTTAAGCCATTTTGAACAGACAGAAAGCGAAGTAATTGCTCATTTTATTGATAAAGATACCAACGAAAAAATACTTGAAGAACGTGCCGATATTTTGATAGGTGCAGATGGCATAAACTCGGTAGTTCGTCAGCAACTTTACCCCAACGAAGGCCCGCCAGTTTATTCAGAAAACATTCTTTACCGTGGAACAACCACCATGAAACCGTTTTTAGATGGCACATCCATGGCAATGATTGGAAGTTTACGCCAAAAAATGGTGGTTTATCCAATCGGCCAACCTGACGCTGATGGTAATTGCTTAATCAATTGGGTCGGAAATATTAAAGAAGGAAAATCGAAACTTACGGCTCGTGATTGGAATCGAGAGTCAGACAAAGCAAGATTAGTTGACCTCTATAAAGATTGGAATTTTGATTGGCTTGATGTGCCAACGATGATTGATGGAGCAAAAGCCGTTTACGAATTTCCGATGTCAGACCGAAATCCTCTGGATAAATGGACTTTTGGGCGTGTTACATTACTCGGCGATGCCGCTCACCCAATGTATCCGATTGGCTCAAATGGTGCTTCGCAAGCAATTCTTGATGCCGATTGCTTGACAGAATGTTTGAAAAGTACAAGTAATGTTTGGGAAGCACTAATCGAATACGACAAAGAAAGAGTACCAGCGGCGGCGAAAGTTGTTTTGCAAAATCGAGCCAAAGGCCCCGACGAAATCATGGATATGATGGAAGATTGGTTTCCGAAAGGTTTTTCGGAAGAAGAAATTCCGCATGAAGAACTGGCAAAAGTAATGGATAATTACAAAAAAGTAGCTGGTTTCGATATACAGACCCTTAACCAAAAAAACTAAGACATGAA
Organism: Emticicia sp.; assembly: GCA_046291385.1. GTDB lineage: Bacteria > Bacteroidota > Bacteroidia > Cytophagales > Spirosomataceae > Emticicia. Next base: position 1,735 of record JBKBSS010000193.1, read on the forward strand.
ATCTCTATTTAATCGTAAAAATAGAATGCAGATGATAGCTGAAAATAAAGTCTGTGCTAATCTGTGTTTCCAAAGGAATTTGCGTCCCATTATTTGTATCCTTTTCTGCCTATTAAATATGACTTCATTTGCCCAAAATGTTCCCGAAGTACCAAGTTTAGAGTTTGTTTGTGAATTGAAAGTTAAACTCAAAGCACCTTACATCGTAGGCGATACTCCCCACGGAATGCGTAGAATCATCCCAATCGTAGGCGGAAGTTTTGAAGGCCCAAAAATAAAAGGTGAAATTTTGGACGGTGGTGCCGACTGGCAAATTGTAAGAAAAGATGGCGTAGCCGAACTGGAAGCCCATTATCAAATCAAAACTGATGATGGTGTAATAATTTACATTAAAAATACAGGTTTGCGTGTAGCCACGCCCGAAGTTGCGGCTCGAATCGGAAGGGGAGAAGCAGTTTTACCGTCAGAATATTATTTCCGAGCAATACCAAAGTTTGAAGCCCCGCAAGGTAAATACGAATGGATGAATAACGCCATTTTTATCTGTAAAGGCATCCGAAATCCAGATAACGTAGCGATTCAAGTTTGGAAGGTCTTGTAAATGTTTGATGCTTAATTGTGAATGTTTGATGAAAGAAAACTTGATAAAATCTAAAACGTTTAATTTCGCTTTGAAGTCGATAGAGGTTTATAAACTTTTATTGATAAGAAATGAATATGTTTTATCTAAGCAATTTTTGAAGAGTGCAACAAGCATCGGAGCAAATGTAGAAGAAGCTGATGCTGGCTATTCAAAGAAAGATTTTTCGGCAAAAATGAGTATTGCTTCGAAAGAAGCTCGTGAAACCCTTTATTGGATTAAACTCATTGAGGCAGGAAAATTTATTGAATATGATTTTGAAGAAATCAAACAAGAATGCGAATCTATTATTAGAATTTTAACAGCCATCGTAAAAACATCACAATCAAGCATTTAATAATTGCACAGGCGACCTCGCATCAAACATTCAACATCAAACATTCAACATCAAACATTCAACATCTAACATTCAACATCTAACATTAAAATAATGACCTTCAACCCTAAAGCCCTCATCGACAAAAGTCCGATGACAGGTCTGCAATATTCTACTATTTTCATTTGTTTTCTGATGAATATGCTCGATGGTATGGATGTACTGGTAATTTCATATACCGCTCCTGCCATTGCTAAAGCTTGGGATATTTCTCCGCAAGCTTTGGGTACAGTTTTTAGTGCTGGACTATTCGGAATGACCATCGGAACGCTTTTTTTAGCTCCTTTTGCCGATAAAATTGGTCGAAAAGCCATTATTCTCATCAGCGGTATCATCATGGGTGTTTGCATTTATCTTACATCTTATGCTACTTCTATCACCGAATTGTTGATTTACCGCTTTGTAAGTGGACTTGGCATTGGCAGTATGTTGGCAAGTACGGCTTCGCTCGCTTCTGAATATACACCCAATAAAACCCGTGATTTTTGGGTAAGTTTTGTCATTTCGGGTTATCCAATTGGGGCTGTTGTGGCGGGTTTGGTGGCTGCTAAAGTAATTCCTGCTGATGGCTGGCAACAAATGTTTCGCATTGCGGGCATTGCTTCAATGTTTTCTGTGCCGTTGATTTTGTTTTTTCTTTCGGAATCAATTGATTTTTATTTAAGGACTCAGCCCAAAAATGCCCTCGAAAAGCTCAATAAGATTTTGACCAAAATGAAGGTTCAGCCTTTGGAATCATTGCCAATAATTGAAAAAATCAAGTCAAAATTACCCGTTGACCAATTGCTCAAAACTGACTTCAAAAAACCAACGCTTCAACTTTGGGCTGCCTTATTTATGGCATTTGCCGCTTTGTATTTTTTGACAAGTTGGATTCCAAAACTCGCAAAAGATGCAGGGCTTTCGATGGAATTGGCCATTTATGCAGGAACAGTCTTCAATATTGGGGCATTTTTTGGAATCATTACCCAAGGATATTTTTCGAGTAAATATGGTCTAAAGAAAACATTGGGCGTAATCTTGGTGCTGACAGGCGTTTTGATGGCATCGTTCGGACTTTTTGTTGGTTCGGATGTTATCTTGCTTATTTTGGCATTATTGGGCTTTGGTATTCAAGGTGGTTTCGTTGGGCTTTATGCACTTTCAGCCAGATTATACCCAACCGAGTTTCGCACAACTGGCGTGGGTTGGGCAATGGGAGCAGGGCGTTTGGGCGGAATTGTAGGCCCAATGATTGGTGGATTATTGATTGGAGCAGGTTTAGGAATCGCTACAAACTTCTTGATTTTTGCAGTTCCAGCACTTTTATCGGGTTTAATTACCGCAAAAATAGATTCAAAAGAAATTAGTTAAAAAGTGAGACCTGTTTTATGAAGTTCAAAAAGTATTTCATTGCCGTCTGCTTTAGCTGACGGATAAAAAATGGCAAAAATAAACTCGGCTTTAGCCTAAATTACAGTTAGTTTTGGCTAAAGCCAATTCAGTTTTATAGCAATAGTATCCGTCAGCTAAAGCAGACGGCAATGAATAAAATAGTTTTTGCATTAAATTTTTTAAATAATTATATAAAATGTCAAATTTCAGAGCCGACCACGTAGGTAGTTTATTACGCACACCAGCAGTTAAAGAAAATCGTTTCAGATGGAAAAAAGGAGAAATTTCTGCTGAAGAATTAAGAGCAATCGAAGATGCAGGCATTGCCGAAACCGTAAAGAATTTAGAAGCAACGGGCATGAAAGCCATCACCGATGGAGAGTTTCGCCGTGATTATTTTCACCTCGATTTCTTGAAAGAATTGGCGGGTGTAAGTGTAACGGGTGGCATTGATGCGAACCCAAACGCCAAAGCTGCCGAAGATGGTTTTACGCCACCAATTTTGAGTGTAACAGGCAAGTTAAAGCACGTAAAAGATATTCAAGTAGCTGATTTTAACTATTTAAAAACAGTTGTTTCGCAAACGCCAAAAGTATCAATTCCTTCGCCAACGATGATTCACTTCCGTGGTGGCAGAAAATCAATTGACATTAATTCTTACCCCGATATGGACGAATTTTTTGCCGATTTAGCTGCGGCTTATCGTGAAGAAATTGCTCATTTATACGATGCAGGATTACGTTATTTGCAACTTGACGATACAAATTTGGCGTATCTCTGCGACCCTAAAATGCGTGCCGCTGCCCAAGCAAGAGGCGAAGACCCGAACGAATTGCCTCGCACTTATGCTGCACTTATCAACTCAGTTATTGATAATCGCCCTGCTGATTTGATGGTGGGCATTCACCTTTGCCGTGGAAATTACCGCAGTACGTGGTTTGCCGAAGGTGGTTATGAGCCAGTAGCCGAAATCCTTTTCAACGAAATCAATGTTGACCGTTATTTGCTCGAATACGATGATGAGCGTTCGGGTGATTTTGCTCCGCTTCGTTTTATGCCGAATAATAAAAAAGTGGTTTTAGGCATTATTTCATCAAAAAAACGTGAACTCGAAAACATTGACGACCTCTGCAAACGCATCGACGAAGCGGCTCAATACACGCCAATCGAAAACCTTTGTGTGAGTCCGCAATGTGGATTTTCCTCAACGCACCACGGCAATGATATGAGCCACGACGACCAATGGCGTAAACTTGATTTAACCGTAAATACTGCCCTAAAAGTTTGGGGAGAAGCATAAACCGTGAGCCGAACTTGGAAGTTCGGCCAAAATAAAACAGGAGTGGATTCAGAAAATCCGCTCCTGTAAACAAAGCTCAAATTCTGCCTATTATCTTAAAAAAACGTGTTTTGTAAAAACTCTCCATGAAAAAAGCTTTAATCTTATTGTTTCTCACTCATACACTTTTCGCCCAAAACATCGCTAAAACCGATACAGGAAGCATCAACGGAGCGAAATATAAAATTCTTTTTCCCGAAAACTGGAAAGGAAAATTGGTGATGTACGCTCATGGATACGAATTTATGGGGTCGAAACCATCGCAAAGTCAGAATCCTGAATTTCCGAAAAGAATGACTCCATTTTTGGAAAGAGGTTTCGCCGTAGCAGCTTCAGACTATGCTTTTCAAGGTCTGGCTTTGGCTCAAGGTGTTGACGATACTGAGGCATTACGACAATATTTTATAAAAAAATACGGTCAACCAGACTCAACTTTCATGGCTGGGCATTCGATGGGCGGCGGAATTACGCTGGCTACCCTCGAAAATTATGGACAAAACTACAATGGAGGTTTACCGATGTGTCCGCTGGCTGGGCGTATTTATCTCCAAACCCGCAAAGAATTTGATATGTTTGCCACTTTCAATGGACTTTTTCCCAATATTGCTACTTCTCTGCATGATATTTTTGATATGTCGAAGCCCAAAGAGGTAGTTCCTATGCAGGTGGCTTTTGGAAAAGCAATGTTGATGAAAAAAGCGATTTACGCAAAAGATTCACTACTTGCCGTTGAGTTCGCCAAGCATTTTGATATGAAAACCGATGATTTGGCTTTC
>JBKBSS010000194.1:0-6201 GCA_046291385.1 Emticicia sp.
ACCCAACGCTGAAAAAGGTGGTCTGATATGGTGGGTACGTTATCGCTTAGTTGATAATAAAAAGTTTGCTTTCCGAATTGGTACGCACCCAGCTTTTACGCTTGTTCGCCAAACAGATACCGAAAACGGAACTACCAAAGAAATCACCGAAATGCTGCGTTTTTTGGCTTTTGAGGCAGTGCCGAGTTATCAATTTAATAAAAAATTCGGCATAAGTGCCATGTATTTACAAGGAAATGGACTACAAAAACACGGCCCTCAACTGACTCGTGTTTTGTTTCTGAACACAAATATTACCAATATTGGTTTAGGTAAAAACCTCTATTTCAACCTATTTCCATCTATTTATTTTTTGTACACCGATGGTTACAGGGGCGATTATTTGACGGTTACAGGTGCTTTACTTCATAAAAAACTGCCTTTTAGCCTGCAATCAACCATTAATCAGACTTTTAAATCAGATATTCCTAACAACCAAAATTTTATGTGGAACGTGACGCTGAATTATAATTTCAGTAAAGTTTTCAAGAGAATTAACTAAATATTGCCCAAAATGGAACGATTAATCTTACTTTCTTTCGTCCAATTAATCATCGGTTTCTGTGTTTCGTGCAAAGCCGAAGGTCAAGTTTTTCTAAAAAATATGAATGAAAATTCTAATCCGTTAATCGGTAATAAACTAAAAATTAAAATTGGCTCAAAAACTTTCACCGCCACACTTTCTGATAACCCAACGGCTACTGCGTTTAAAGTTCTTTTACCCTTGACAATCAAAATGAATGAGCTAAACAATAATGAAAAGTACGCCGATTTATCCAAAAGTTTGCCTATCAATGCTTCTGTGCCTCCGAGCATTCAATCGGGGGATTTGATGATGTACGGTTCGAGAACTTTGGTGTTATTCTACAAAGGATTTTCTACATCATACAGTTATACCAAAATCGGAAAAATTGATGATGTAACGGGGCTTGCGGCGGCACTTGGTAGTGGCGATATCAATATTGTTTTTGAATAGTGAAAGTAGGCGAAGGGTTGACAAAATATCATTTATTTGATTTTTCGTAGGTTTCTGTTTGAAAAATATAATGAATGCAATATAGTGCAAGGTGCAGTAGCCGATGGCATTGGACAGTCATTTTATGGTGCATTCATCGACGCACAGAGTATGGTTCAGGAAAATGGCCAAGAATATTACCAGTGAATTTTTTATATTTATTTTTTTAAAAACGGTTCAATACTTGCCCAAGTAGCATCAAAGTTTTCTAAAAAGCAGCCATGCCCCGTATTGGGTATGATGGAGATTTGATGTTTCGGAATATATCTCGCTGCTGATACCACTCTTTCGACTGGATTGCCATCATCATGGTCGCCAGCCATTACCATTACTGGGCATTGAATTTTACTCAACAAATCTCTACTAACAGTCACTTTATTGTAGCAAATATTTACACCTGAGAACATTTCTTCCAGCCTATTGGGTTCGGGCATAAGTTTTAATTGTTGTTCAATAAAAACGTTGTCCATTTCTATTGCTTGCTTGGCAGTAAAATTAAATACTCTCCAACTGGGACGAAGCTCACCTGCTCCCATGACAACCATTTTATTGATACGACTGGGATACATTGCCGCCAGTTGATAAGCTGAATATCCACCATCACTAAAACCAATGACTATCACGCTATCTTTCGTAACGGCATTGATTGCCATCATTGCATCATTGGCACGTTGTTCGAGGCTAACTGGCTCAGTTCCCAATTCAGATTTACCATGGCCACGAGTAGAAATAGCAATAATTTGATACTTATTTTTTAATTTGTCAATAAAATCAGTCATTTCTACGCTTGAACCGAATAAACCGCCGTGTAGAAGTACAATTGGTTGCCCTTCACCATAAACTTCATAATAAATTTTAGCGTCTTTAGTTTGGGCATAATTCCCTGTAATTGGGTTATTACCATAAGGTATTTTATATACTATATTTGGCGGCTGAAATGCCCTTTTTAAACTTTGTTGCCCGTAAGTATGCGAGCAATAGAAAAGTAATAAAATGATTAGTTTTAGTCTTACAATCATATCAGATATAGATTTTATTTATGAGTAATGGGTGCCACAAAAGTATTTATATTGAGAGAATTTTACCCTTAAACTATATTAAGAAATTACCCTTTCTTACTCAAATCTTTACGAATTTTGCTTAAAAACTCAGGTGTAATGCCCATATATGAAGCAATTTGGGTATTGGGAAGACGATTAGAAAGATACGGATACTGTTCAAGAAAGTACAAATATCGTTGCTGGGCAGTCGAACTAAAGTTTTGCAAAACTCGATTTTGGAGTTCAACGTATTTGTTTTCTATAATAATCTTAAATGCAATACTTAGTTTCGGAATTTTGGTATAAAGAGCATACAAATCTTGCTGTTCGATTTGCAGAATGCTTGACGGTTCAATGGCTTCTATGTATAGTTTACTTGTTTTTTTTGCATAAAAACTGCCAATATCGGCAATCCAATCGTTTTCGGCTGCAAACTGAATATTGTGTTCGTAGCCTTTATCGTCAATTCCATACATTCTGAAACATCCTTCAAGCACAAAAGAATAATGTTTGCAAACATCTCCCTCTTGCAAAATTTTTTGTCGGCGTTTGATAGGAATTCTTCTTACTCGACTCAAAATCATAATCATTTCTTCTTCCGAAAAAGGAACATATTTCTGAAAATTTTCGAACAGTGCTTGCATCAAAAAATAGTAAATTCCATGCAAATGTAAGAAATAATTAGAAAGTGCATATCTATAACCGTTCTTTGAATAATATAAAAAGCGTTTTTGTACCAAAATCTTAGTCTTAAAACTTTTTTTAAAATTTTTAGAAAGTATGAAACTTTTTTTAAATTGATATAGTTGACTAATCAACTATATTAATGTCAACGTTTATGGAAATAGATAAAGATTCATTACAGTTTATTTTTGGAAGCACCATCAGGGCTTTACATAAAGTTTCAGCGGTCGAGTTTGAGAAAAATGGTCTCACTCTTTCGCCCGAGCAATTTCATTTACTCAAAATTATTGCTTCAAAAGAAGATGCTATACAGTCAGAATTGGCCGAAATCTTGCAGCTTGATAAGTCGGGCGTTATGCGTCATATCGACCAAATGGAAGTAAAAGGATTCGTTCAGCGAGTAAATGATGCCACTGACCGCCGAAAAAAATATATTATCGCAACCAAAGAGGGAGAAGTGGAGTTGGAAAAGTGCAAAGCAGTACTTTATAAATTGGGCGATGTAATTTTAAAAGATATTTCGGACGCCGAAATATTGATTTTCAAACAAGTACTATCGAAACTAAAAGAAAACGCCGAAAGATAATTTTTTGTTCATATAGTTGATAAATCAACTATATTAAAATCAACTTTTTATAAAAATAATTCAATTTATATAACACATGAAAAAAACAAGTTTTTGGGTTTATGTGATTTTGCAAGCCAGTACAATGACAACTTTTGGTCAACAGATAAGTGGGGTCGGTACTCCGTTTTCGCTAAAAAGTTGCGTTGATTTTGCACTAAAAAATCATTTAAGTAATACCATCGCCAATAATGAGATTTTGGCGGCTAAAGAAAAGGAAAAAGAAGCATTATCGGGTTATTTACCACAGATAAACGCCAACGTTACGTTTGATGATAACCTCAAACGTCAGGTTTCGGTGATTCCTGCGGGGGCATTTAGTCCAAACGAAATTCGGGTGCAGTTTGGTAATCAATATAACACCAACGCAACCGCCCAACTCGACCAAGTGATTTATGATAAATCAATGTTGTTGGGTTTGAAAGCTGCCGAACCGAATAATCAATTGGCGGCATTGAGAAAAGAACAGACGCAAGACAACCTAATTTACGGCACTGCCAATGCTTATTTTCAGGTTTTGGTTTATTTGGAACAAGAAAAAATTACGCTCGAAAATGAGAAAAAATACCGTGAATTGCTCGATATTTTAAAACTCAGACTCGACAAAGGTGTAATCAGGAAAACCGAATACGACCGCACGAAATCGACGCTTAATAATATTCTTTCACAAAAATCAATCATTCAAGCTAACAAAGCGGTGGCTTTAAACCGCTTGAAAAACGTAATAGGAATGTCGCTCAATGAAGATATTAGTATTTTAGAAAACATCAATTATGAAGGCATCACGCAGTTCGAAAGAGCGAATTCGCTTGATGTAAATGATATTTTAGATTATAAAATTCAGAGCAACAACATTCTTTTACAAGAGCTTGATGTGAAACGTAAACAAGCGACATTTATGCCAACGGTTTCGATGTATGGCCGTTATGGCGTGATGAGTTTTGGTAACGATTTTGGCAAATCATTCACCAATTGGATTGATTTTTCGTCGATTGGTTTGAAAGTAAACGTGCCGATTTTCAGCGGTTATCGCAAAAATAGTCAACTCAAGCAAAGCGAAATTAGCTTATTGAATGCCCGCACGAATCTAAAGTTAAGTACCGAAAATATGAACTTAGCTTTTCAAAATTCAGCTTCCGTACTATTAAAAGCACAAACTGACTTAAAAATCAATAAAGAAAATCTAACATTCGCCAAAGAAGTTTTTGAAAGTAGCAGTTTTGAATACCAAAAAGGTGTTTCGATGCTTTCAGACTTGCTCAATGCCGATTATTCTTACAAAGAAGCCCAAAGCAATTACGTAAACTCACTCATCAATTTTTTGGGAACAAGGCTCGAATACGAAAAATCGAAAGGAAATTTAAAAAACTACATTAATCAATTTTAATAAAATATATCAATGAAAAAGTCGCTCATTCTTACCATATCACTCGTCGCACTGATTGGCTTCATTACATTCACGCTTGCCAAAAACAAGAAGAAAATTGAAGCAAATAAAGTAGTTGTTGACCGCTCAAAAATGCCAATTGCGGTTTCTACAACGGTAGCCGAATTTAAAGAATTTGATGGAAAAGTTGTTTTACCAGCCAATTTAGAGCTAAATAGTGAAGCTACAATTGCTATTGGCGTACAAGGAAAAATTGAAAAACTATCAATCGAAGTTGGTTCGAGAGTTGCCAAAGGACAAGTAATCGGTAGCCTTGATTCAAGACTAAAAGTTTTGAATTTGAAAGCAAACGAACTCACTTTAAGCAAACTCGAAAGAGATTTACAACGAAACGACGAGTTGTTTAAAGGAAATGCAGGAACTGAATTGAGTGTTATAAATGGCAAATATGACATCGAAAACACTCGTTTGCAGATGGAACAAGTGAAACAGCAAATTGCCGATGGAAATATCGTTTCGCCCATCAGCGGAATCGTGACTTCTCGTAAATTAACGGCGGGTGAATTTGTAAGTCCAGGAACGGTGATTGCAACCGTAGTTGACGATGTGCATTTGAAAGCCGTTGTTTTTGTCAATGAAAAAGATGTTTACCAACTTCGTTTAGGTCAGCAGGCAAGCATTACGACTGATATTTTTCCGAGCAAAACATTTGCAGGAATCGTAAAATTCATTTCTCCGAAAGGCGACGAAAACCATAATTACAAAGTAGAATTACAACTCAATACCAACGCTTTGCGTGCAGGAACTTACGTAATGGTAGGTTTCGATTTGGGCGGAAAAGCTAAGGTTTTGCAAATACCAAAACTGGCTTTGTTTGAAGGTATCAAAAACCCGTATGTGTATGTTGTAAAAAACAATACAGCCGTGATTCAAAAAATTACAGTCGGGCGTGAAATCGGTGAAAGCATCGAAGTTGTAGCTGGTTTACAAGCAGGCGAAGAAGTAGTAACAAGCGGCCAAATCAACTTGACCGACGGCAGCAGTATTATTAAAACATCAAATAAGTAATTGAGAGTTGGTGATTTGTTATTTATGTGCATAATAAAATAAGTTAAAAAGACGCTGAAAGCGTCAAACTTGAATAGTTCCGATTGAAAATCGGTGTAAAATATGTTAAAAAAAACGAACCCTAAATGGGTTCAACCCCTTCATGGTTGGAGTTTTTGCCGATTATATCGAGGGCTAATCAAACGGTCCGCCGTAGCGGTTTAACACTTTCAGTGTTCTTTATCAATTATTATTAAAAACAGTATTAATGACCAACCAAATTTAAAAATATTAAGAAAATGTCAATAACCGAAATAGCAATCAAACGCCCCTTACTGATTACGGTGTTTTTTGTGACCTTGAT
>JBKBSS010000195.1:0-6152 GCA_046291385.1 Emticicia sp.
CCAGTAAAGTGCGTATCCAACGGACGGCGACCAATTTTATCTCCACCTGGGCGTGGAGCTTTTCCTTTGCCAAAACGTGCCAACATTGGCCCCAAAAGCATGATTGAGCCACGCAATGACGCTGCGTTATCTTTATATTCTGCCGTCTCGAAGTATTCAAAATTCACGGCGTCGGCCTGAAAACGGTACGAGCCTTCGCCTACTTTATTGCGAATTACGCCCATATCTTCGAGCAATTCCATGAGTTTATTTACATCACGGATATTCGGAATATTATGAATCGTTACTGGTTCTTTGGTCATCAAAACGGCACACAAAATCTGTAATGCTTCGTTTTTAGCCCCCTGCGGAACAATCTCTCCTTTAAGTTTTCGTCCTCCTGTAATTTTAAAAGATGCCATTTTTAAGAGTTATGAGTGCTGAGTTATGAGTTATGAGTTCATTATTTGCTCAAAACTTCTGGTATTTCAACTCAGAACTTAGAACTCAGAACTCAGAACTATATAATTATCTCGGTCTGCGATTATTATTGTTTTTATTATTGTTATTTCTGTCGTTGCGGTCGTTGCTTGGTTTATAACCTCCACTACCAAAATTTTTGTTTCGGTCGTTTCTATCACCACCGCTGCCACGATTGCGGTCACGGCTATCACGTTCGCCACCACGGTTATCTCTAAACTGGTAATTACTACCACTTTGTGGTTGGTTTTGTTGCGAACGCTGGCGATTACTGCTTCCATCTCTCGGCGATGATTCCATCAAACCATCACGGCGAAGGTCGTCGATTTCCTGTTGAAGTTTAAAGCCCGACAACTCAAGAATCTGCTGTAAACAATCAGATGTTTCGATGGTGTCTTTGTTCCAAACTTGGAAAAAACTCTTCATCAAACGCACCATGTACGAAATAAACGCTTTACGTTCGTCGTAATCTTGCGTAATCATTGCTTTTACGACCAGTAATTCCAAATTTCGGCCATACAAACGGTGCTTCAATTGATGCTGATTGTAGGGAACGGTCATTGGTTTTTTACCCAAAATTTCTTTTGGTGGTGGCGGAAACGGGCTATCAACATCCAAATCAAAATTGGCAATAACGTAGAGGTCATCCCAAAGTTTTTTTGAATAATCAATTCCCTCACGCATATTTGGGTGAATCTGACGCATCAACTCAATCAAAATATGGGCATATTTTGTGCGTTGCTCACGTTCGGGCAGACTCACGATGTAGTCTGTTAATTTCTGAATATTACTTCCGTATTCTTTCACAGGATAAAATGAATGAGTGAAGCGGAACGCCGCCCGTTTTGAATGAGTGAATGTACTTTAATTCAAAACTCTTTTCTAAATGTATAATTTTGGAGCTAAAAGCTAAAAGCCAATTGCTAACAGCTAAATAAACAATAGCAAAAGTAACAAAAAATAACCTTTGGGTTAAATTTTTCTCTAATTTTGAACAAAAAATCCAAAAAAGTATTTCGATGCACTTCAAAAAAGCTGCTTTTTGTCTGATAATCTACGCTTTCCTGAGTGGATGTAGTAAAAAAGTGACCCAACAAATAGTTTCAAAACCTGCTGGCCCCAAGCGTGAATTTCGAGGTGTTTGGGTGGCAACGGTTGATAATATCGACTGGCCATCTCGCAAAGGTCTTAGTTCTGAAACCCAACAACAAGAATTTAGAACCATCCTCGACAAACAGAAAAGCTATGGTATGAACGCCGTACTGGTGCAAGTTCGTGCCGCTGCCGATGCTTTTTATGCCCGAAGCAAAGAACCGTGGTCAGAATGGCTTTCGGGCGAGCAAGGCAAAGCTCCAGTACCTTATTACGACCCAATGGTTTTTATGATTCAAGAATCTCACCAACGAGGCTTGGAATTTCATGCGTGGCTCAATATGAACCGTGGCGTGCATAAAGCATCAAAAAGCATCATGGACGAACATATAACGAAAACCAAACCCGAATGGTTTCTGAATTATGGTGGCTATAAATTATTCAATTTGGGCATTCCCGAAGTGCGAGATTATATAACCGATGTGGTAGTGACGATTGTACGCAATTATGATGTTGACGGCATTCATTTCGATGATTATTTTTACCCTTACACCGAACCCAATCAGAAACTTCGTGACGAAGATACTTTCAGAAAATACAGCAATGGCTTTAAAAATATTGAAGATTGGCGACGCTATAATGTAGATATGGTTGTAAAAAATGTCAGTGAGGCCATTAAACGTGAAAAACCAAAAGTAAAATTTGGCATCAGTCCATCGGCAGTTTGGCGAAATGCCTCAACTGACCCCATCGGTTCGGCTACGCAAGGCGGACAACCTTCTTATGATAATTTATATGCCGATACCCGCAAATGGGTAAAAGAAGGTTGGCTCGATTATATCACGCCCCAAATTTATTTTAGTTTTGAATTTGAGAAAGTGCCTTACAAAACCATGACCGATTGGTGGATAAAAAACTCTTTTGGTCGCCACATGTATATCGGACACGGCGTGTATCGTGTAAAAGCTGGTAGCAAAGAAATTGGTTGGGAAAAAGCCAATCAGATTCCCCGTCAGATTCGTTATAATCGCACTAAACCACAGATTTCGGGAAGTATATACTTTAGCTCCAAACAACTGATTAATAATGAGTTATCGGTCAATGATTCTTTGAAAAAACTTTATTATTACCCAGCATTGATGCCCACAATGCCTTGGAAAGACAAAATTCCACCGAATGCTCCGCAAAATGTAAAGATTCGTAAAATTGCCGATTTGGGCGTGACAATTACGTGGGAATTGCCAGCCACTCCGCCAAAAGATGGCGATGAAGTCAGTGCTTTTGTGATTTATCGTTTTGAAGAAAATGAGCAAATAAACCTCGAAAATCCTGCGAGAATCTTGCAGATTGTACGCAACGAAGGAATTTTGAGTTGCACCGATAAAACGCTCAACCAAGAGAAAAACTATGTGTATGTGGTAACAGCTCTCGACCGTTTGCAGAATGAAAGTGTGATGAGTAATGTGGGAAAGTTGAAATAGTCACCCCTAACCCCTAAAGGGGAACTATTATTTAGTTCGTTGCCTCTTCACTCAATCAGCAACATATCATTTGAGTTTTATTTTCGGTGGTTTCGACTACGCTCAACCATCGAAAACAAAAACTAACTCAGAACTCAACACTCAGAATTCAGAACTTTTTTGCTTCCCCAAAAGCTTGCCAAAAGTGAGCCATTGGTGTTCATAATTGGACCAAAAAGTGCTGGAGCGATGCCGACCGTGGCGAGTTTGCCCATTGCTTTGGCTAAACCCGAAGCTAATCCTGCGTTTTGTAAACCCACTTCGATAGCAACCGTTCGGCAATCTTGTTCGGGCAATTTCATTAATTTTGCTCCCCAATAACCCAAAATAAAACCGCCAGTATTGTGCAAAAAAGTAGCAAATACTAAGGCCAAACCAACCGTTTGCAATGATTTTTGTCCCGCTGCCGTGATAATTACGATAATGAGTGCAATGCCCGCCATTGAGACGATTGGTAGCACTTTCTGTAACCATTCTCCTCTACCATTTAGCAATTTTGTGAGTAAAAACCCAATTCCGACTGGCACGATTATCATTTTTGAAATATCGAGCGTCATACTCCAAAAATCAATCTCGATGAATTGACCGCCTAACATTTTCATCAAAAATGGTGTCATGATTGGTGCGAGAAGCGTTGCAAATGAGGTAATTGTGATTGATAAAGCTACATTAGCTTTGGCAATGTACGACATCACATTGGAAGCCAAACCACTTGGTGAGCAGCCAACTAAGATAATTCCTGCGGCTATTTCGGGTGGAAAATTGAAACTTTTGGCAATGGCAAAACCCAGAAATGGCATGATTGTAAACTGACAAACAAGCCCCACAACAACGGCTTTTGGCATTTTGATTACACCCATAAAATCATCATAACTCATGGTTGTTCCCATGCCAAACATAATCACTTGCAACAGCGGAATGATTAATTCTTTTAGTTGAAAACCGTTGATTTCGGTAAAATATTGCGGAAAGAAATAAGCAACAGTAGCCGCTATGATGATACAAAGCGTATAGGTATAATTTTTCATGTAAAACTTATAGGGTTGAAATAAGACCCGAAGATAGAAAAATAACTATTTGAATGCTGATAAAATGAAATTTTTCAGAGTTTTAATCAAAATAATTACATTCACCGATGTCGAATGTTTGGGAGCTTTATCAAAATTCTGCAAAATATGCACAACAAGTTGTATGTTTGTAAAAATTTAGGATTGATTCCAATATGTTTTTCCTTTAAACCTCCACAATTCCTTTGTGTTAAGCCTCATGCCTTCTAAAAAGCATAGCCTCAGATTACTTATTTTTTTTATAAGTTTACTTTATGGTGTACCATTTTTGATGTTGGGAGGAAATTCTTACATTCTTTATGCCGATAACCTTGATTCAGACTTTTTGCACCTGATTCATCTCAAAACCTCAAATACGGCATTTGCTTTCTTCGATTATGACCAAAAAATTCAACAGATAATTAATGGTGTGCCAAGAATTGCCTATCGTTCTGGACTTAATTTTGTGGTAGTCATTTTTTCCCTTTTCAAAGACCCTCTCAATGCTTACATTTTCAATCACTTTCTGATTCATGCGATTGGTTTTTGGGGAATGTTTCTACTGTTATCTAAACATATTTTTTCCAATAAAGATGAATTAACCGTCTTAATTATAAGCCTATCATTTAGCCTTATTCCAACTTATAACGTGTATGGGTTGTCTGTAATGGGGCAACCGCTGCTATTATTTGCTTTTTGGAACATCTACAACAATAAGCGTAGTTGGTGGAATTGGCTGATTATTATTTTATTCCCTTTTTACTCATTTATTGTTTATGTAGGCCCGTTTATCGCATTTTTTATTGTTCTTTTTTTAATTTGGGATTATTCTAAAAAGAGCATCATCAATAAGAAATTAATAATAGCATTGGTGTTATTGATTTTGGGTTATATGATTAGTGAGTTTAATATGATAATATCATACATCCTTGATATTTTTGTAAGTCATCGAAAACATTACGGGCTACCCACCGACACAATTACCCACGCAATAACGAAAAGTGGACAGCTATTTTTGGGCGGGTATTTTCACTCTGGAAATGTGTTTTGGGGCTTGATTTTTATACTTTCGATAGTCAGCATTTTCAAAAACAAGCATCAGCTCGAAATTGGCATTTTAGTTTCATTGGTTGGTATTGCTTTATTTCATGGATTCTACTCGAAAATAATACAAATCTCTCACATACATTTCCTCACCGAATTCGCACTAAACAGATTTCATTTTTTGTACCCTTTATTTTGGTTTGTTCTTTTCGCCTTGGCAATAAAACATTACAAATCAAATCAAATCAAAGTTTTTTTGGCCTTTTCGCAGCTTTGTTTGATGTTTGTCTTTAATGAAGAGTTTAAAGAAAACTTTTCTAAAATTATTCATAAAACCTCAAATCAACCTTCATACGACCAGCTTTTTGCCAAAAAACAATTTGACACTATTCGTAAAATTATCAATCAACCACAAAATTTATACCGAGTTGTTTCGGTCGGTATTGAGCCTACGGTTGCTCAGTTCAACGGGTTTTATACATTAGATTCGTATCAGGCAAATTATCCAGCAGCATACCACGAGCAGTTTGGTAAGGCAATTGAGCCTGAGCTGAAAAAGAACGCTTTTTTAGCCAAATATTATTACCAATGGGGAAATCGCATTTATACTTTTTCGGATGAGGTTTACCGAAAAACCAATTATGTAAGACAAAATAAGATTGAACGCCGAAATGCCCTATCTGAAATTGAAAATTTATCACTCAATATGGATATTCTCAAGCAAATGGGCGGAAAGTATTTGTTTTCAGGCTATCCAATAAAAAATGCTGCTCATCTAAAAATTGAACTTTTAAGAAAAGTAGAAGATAATAATTCTTGGTGGGATGTTTACGTTTACAAAATAAATTAATACTACTTTACTGCTACCATTTGGATTTATAGATAATGAATGTCATAAAAAAACAGGCTTTTCTCGGTACAATTTTCTCTTACGGAGGAGTTTTGGTTGGTTTTGTTACGCAGTTTTTCTTGATTGGAAATTATCTTGAAC
>JBKBSS010000196.1:0-229 GCA_046291385.1 Emticicia sp.
ATTAACGAAATTTGAATCGCAAAATTACGGAATCAAAAGCGAAGAATCACCATAACTCAGAAAACGAAAATTATTTTCGAGGGCATAATCATAAATTTTCTTCCAATTTTCGCCTACCAATGCCGCTACGAGCAAAATTAAGGTCGAATCTGGTTGATGAAAATTTGTAATTATTCCTTTACAAATTTTGAATTCGTAACTCGGAAAAATGAAAATTTCGGTCTCACCA
>JBKBSS010000196.1:239-6151 GCA_046291385.1 Emticicia sp.
TTTGAGAAAGGTTATTTTCGGTCATGTAATCAATGACAGCTTTCAGCGATTGTTCGGCGGTGAAAGTTTCGATTTGATTATATGGTAGAAGTTTTTCAATAAAGAAAGCCTCCCCGAGGCGTCGGTCGCTCTGCCCCCCCCGACAGATGGGGTTCTCTTGAAAAATTAATAATTTCACGCCAAACCAGTACAAACTTTCGAGCGAACGCATGGAGGTTGTTCCGACTGGAATTACGAACGATAGGTTTTCTAACAAATTGATTATAAACGATTTATCAAAAACAATTTGTTCGCAGTGCATTTTATGTTCAACAACGTTTTGGACTTTTATTGGTTGGAAAGTCCCCGCTCCTACGTGCAGCGTAACGAAATCGTGCTTAATACCTTTTTGAGCTAAATCAGCAAAAACTTGTTCGGTAAAATGAAGTCCTGCGGTTGGTGCAGCTACTGCTCCATCGTTTTTTGAATAGACGGTTTGGTAGGTGTCGTAATCCTTTTGTTCGGTTTCTCGTTTGAGATAAGGCGGCAATGGAATTTGCCCGAAAAACCTAACGATTTCGGCAAAAGTCAAATCTGAGTTATTCCATGAAAATTTTACGTAATTTTTTTCAGAATCAACCAATTCGGCGGTTAATTCTACATTTTCTGGGCGTATTCCATACGCCCCTACTTTTATATTGTATGTTCCTACGATTTTTTCCTTGAAACGCTTTTTGTTGCCAATCATGCAAGCCCACGTACAAGTTTCGGTGGTTTCCATTACTTGCGAAACGACACTTGATGGCTCAACGGGATTCAGCAAAAAAACTTCGATAACTACACCATTTGCTTTCTGAAAAAACAAACGTGCAGGAATAACTTTTGTATTGTTGAAAACCAAGAAAGTATTTTCAGGAAGATGGTTTTTTAGATTATAAAAAATATCTTCCGAAATCTGTAAATCTTTATACAACAGCAACTTAGACGAATCACGTGGTTCGACTGGAAACCGTGCGATTCGTTCATCGGGCAATTCGTAGTTGTATTTTTCTAAGTCGAGTTCAATCATTTTTTAGAAACCTGCAATTAATCTTCACTTGGATTTGAGAAAAGTAATCTGAGTGGTAAGAAGAAAATCAAAATAATCAACAAAGCAAAACCCACAATCAAAACCCAATTATAATCAAAATCAAGTTTTTGTCCGTCAGTACTATTGATTCGGCGTAAACCGATTAGAACAAACGCAAGAAAAGTATTGGTGATTGCTACAAAAGCGTTGAACCAACCTTCAATCAAAGCACTTAGTTTTTGGGGATTTTTAGCCCAATCGCTCAATGGATTCACTTTCGCAAAATCAATTTTCAGTACTTGTGTTTTGAGTAAATTAAAAAGAAAATTAAAAACAATAACTACTGCAAATGTGATATAAAAAAAGTTTTGCTTGTCAACAAAGCCATCTGGATTGCCACGTTCATCGTGATGAACGGCGGCGTTATCAGGCATTGTGAAATAACAAAGCATGAGAGCCACCACCAAAAGTGGCATTGAGGCTTTACGCCAAAAATTGAAGAATACGTTTGATATTAACATTTCTACTGGTGTAAAATGGAAAATGTATAATTGAGAATGTATCTCATTATTTTTTTAACCGCCTGTTTTAGACGATTGTTTTCGGATGCAAAGTTAGGGCAGAGATTCGAGAGAATTAGATTTTTATTGAAAAAACTAATTTCAATAAAGAGGAGTTGTATCTTTGGAGCAATGTATTTGATAAAAAATAACTGTGAAATACTTTTGAAATGTAACACAGTTTTCTAAAATAACGAAATGAAAATATACACAAAAACAGGCGATACTGGCACGACTTCGTTGGTTGGAGGCACTCGAATTAGCAAGGCAGATTTGAAAATTGAAACTTATGGCACAGTTGACGAACTAAATTCATGGATTGGATTGGTACGTGACCAAGCAATAAACGAATCAAGAAAAGACATTTTAAAGGAAATTCAAGACCGATTATTTACGATTGGCTCAGACTTAGCTTCCGAGCCAGAACAAGTGCGTAAAAAGAAAATCCCTGACCTTTTGGATGAGGATATTGAGCTACTCGAACAACAAATGGATTTGATGGATGCCGAAATTCCGCCACTCAGGGCGTTTGTTTTGCCAGGCGGACATCAGTCGGTTTCCTACACGCACATTGCTCGCACGGTTTGCCGCCGAGTTGAGCGTTTAAGTATTCGCCTTTCGCACGAAGAAGAAGTTAATCAACTGATTATTAAATACTTAAACCGACTTTCAGATTATCTTTTTGTACTTTCTCGCAAAATGACGCAAGAACTCGGCAGCGAAGAAGTAGCGTGGAAACCACGGGTTTAATGTAAAATAAATGCAAGTCGCCTTTCGGACAACTTGCATTTTGTATAGAAACGCTCAGTAGCGAGGAGCAAAACTCCTCCACTACTTTGCCAAAATTACTCACTTACTAATGCCAACTTGACTGTGATTGACACATTTTACACCTAAACTTGTGTAATCTAAAATTTTACCCGTGGGCTTATCCAGCTTCCACACCTTCACGATTTTCGTTAGGTATTGCTCTGGCTCAATGACCGCCAAAGCAAAAAGTGTTGGGTCGTTTTTGCCATTCTGCGAACACCCTTTCACCGACACACAGTGATAAAGCTCATTGAACTTCGGAATCTCTTTAATATCAATTACCTTCAATTGGAAATCGTCTGAATGATTTTCAGAATTTTCAAATTTTGATAAAAAAAGAAAATGTTTCTCTTCTTTCTTCATTAGGGCAATTCCATAATGAAGGTTTATCATATTGCTATTTACCTTCGTAAGCTCTCGCAACTCTCGATAATCTTTGTAGCGAAAACCCAAATATTGATTTCTCAAATTTGTATTATTCTGAGATTGTGCAGAAATTTCACTCGCCCAAAACAGCACAGAAACAGCCAACAGCACACACTTTTTAATCATTTCTTGCTATTTTTTTAATGTTTTGGGAGCGGTTACTATCTTATCAAGAAAAAGCATTAAATTTGCACTTTCAATATTTATGGCTCGCAACCAAAAACTTGGCACGGGCATCAAACATATCTATATTAAGTAATACTGCAAAAATCATTCCAAAATGACCAAGAAAATCAAATCGGCACTTATTTCGGTTTATTACAAAGACGGTTTAGATAAAATCGTACAGTTGCTTCACGAACACGATGTTCAAATTTTTTCGACAGGTGGAACACAAAAATTCGTTGAAGATTTGGGCATTCCAGTAACGGCCGTTGAAGACCTTACAAGCTACCCTTCAATTTTTGGTGGACGTGTAAAAACGCTTCATCCGAAAGTATTTGGTGGAATTCTTTATCGCCGTGACAACGAAGGCGACGTACAAACTGCCGCTCAATTTGAGATTCCGTCAATCGACTTGGTGATTGTTGATTTGTATCCTTTTACAGAAACCGTTGCTTCGGGAGCAGACGAAGAAGATATTATTGAGAAAATCGACATCGGCGGTATTTCATTGATTCGTGGAGCAGCCAAAAACTTCAATGATGTATTGATAGTTTCGTCACGTGACCAATACGATAATGTTTTTGAAATCTTGAAAGAAAAAGGCTGTACAACTGACCTTGCGGACCGCCGTCGCTATGCGAAAGAAGGTTTTCTTATGAGTTCGAGCTACGATACAGCTATTCATAATTACTTTGCTGATGATGTTTATCAATCAACTCAAAGTTTTGATTTGTTGCCGAAAAAAGTGCTTCGTTACGGCGAAAACCCGCACCAAGCGGCCACTTTCTACGGTGATTTAGATGCGATGTTTGAGCAAATTCACGGCAAAGAATTATCATACAATAACCTCATGGACGTGGAATCGTGCGTGCGTTTGATGGACGAATTTACAGAAACTTCGTTCGTAATCGTGAAGCATAACAACGCTTGTGGCGTGGCAACAGCCCCAACGGCCAAAGAAGCCTACGTAAACGCCTTGGCGTGCGACCCAGTTTCGGCTTTTGGTGGTGTAATTATTACGAATGCCAATGTTGATTTGGCAACTGCCGAAGAATTGCACAAACTTTTCTTTGAAATTTTAATAGCTCCAAGTTTTGATACAAATGCTTTAGAAATCTTGAAAAAGAAAAAAGACCGTCGTTTATTAATCAGAAAGCCAGTTGAAGTAAGCAAAAAGCAATTCAAAACGCTTTTGAATGGAGTTTTAGAACAAGACAAAGATAATTCAATTGAAACTGCTGAAAACTTCACAGTAGCAACCGAAAAAGCCCCAAGCGAAAGCGATATTAAGGCTTTAGAATTTGCGTTGAAGATTTGTAAACACTTAAAATCTAATAATGTAGTATTGGCAAAAGACGGCCAGATGCTCTCTTGTGGCGTTGGTCAAACTTCACGTGTTGATGCCTTGAAACAAGCAATTGACAAAGCAAAAACCTTTGGTTTCGACCTCAACGGAGCGGCAATGGCTTCGGAAGCATTCTTCCCATTTGCCGATTGCGTTGAGATTGCTCACCAAGCTGGTATCACAACTGTTGTTCAACCAGGCGGCTCAATCCGTGATAAAGATTCGGTTGATTATTGCAATGCCAATGGTCTTTCAATGGTCATGACTGGCGTAAGACACTTTTTGCACTAAGAGATATTTTTGGTAATAAGAAGCGAACTGTTCGAGGGAATGGTTCGCTTTTTTGCAAAATATTCATGAGTTTATGCCAATAAGGGCTAAAAACACTGAAAGTGTTAAACTCGAATAGCCCTCGATGAAGTCGGGGGGCAATATGAATCAAATTTGCAACCCTGAAGGGGTTGAACCCATTTAGGGTTCGGTTTTTCAACACATTTTTACACCGATTTTCAATCGGTGCTACTCAAGTTTGACGCTTTCAGCGTCTATTTTACCCTTGCGTAGCTTATACTTCTAAAAAATAAAAATGCCATGAGGATTAAAAAATCTTCGTGGCAAAATAATGTGGCGGGGGCTTATATTATTAATAATAAAAAGAAAGTCAATTCCATAATATTTAACTTGTTTAAAATTTTACTTAATAATAAAGTATTACCTATAAAACTTAACCCATTCCATATACCATTGATAATATCCAAAGGAGAGAATGACAAACCAAATATCACAAAGAATGCAATAATATCACTACATATAACACTTAGTAATTTCCTAATTATAAAAGTAAAAAGTTCATTAGCAATAGATAAATCAAAAAAGCGAGTTATTCTTCCGAATAACTCGCTTTTTATATAGATTTCTCTCAAAAACCTATCAAACAGTAACCCAAGCTTGTTTGCGGTGACTTTCGATGATTCTTTCGCAAATCAACAATTCACGCAAACCATCAGCAAAAGTTGGATACGTTGGATTTTCTGGTTGTTTTCCTGCTGCAACTGCCGCATAAACTTCCTTGAATAATTGTTTCGATGTATCTGGAAAACCTTCATTGTGTCCACCTGGGAAACTAACGAGGCTTTGTGCTTCACGATAAAACAATGATGGGTCTTTCATCAATTGTTGGTTTGCACCATCACGTTTGCCAATCCACATTTCGTTTGGTTTTTCTGAACACCACTCAAAATTAGCTACCGAACCCGAAATCTCTAAGTTCAAACGGTTCTTGCGTCCCGCCGAAACTTGACTTACCGTTACGCTACCTTTAGCACCATTATCAAATCTCAAAAGCACACTTGCGTGGTCTTCGGTATTGATTGGCACTTCGGCATAATCAGATGGCTCAAGCATTTTGCCCGAATACGTTTCGATGGCTTTCAATGGCTTCAAGCGAGTTTTGTGTACAGTATTGAAATCGGCCATTACTTCCGTGATTTTCATTCCTGTGATATACTCAGTCACATCCAAAAGGTGCGAACCAATATCGGCAATTGCTCTCGAATCG
>JBKBSS010000197.1:0-6134 GCA_046291385.1 Emticicia sp.
AGAACGCAAAAAATGGTGGCTCATGCCCATGATTGTAGTTTTGTTACTGATTGGTGTATTAATCGTAATCGGTGGTGGTTCGGCTATTGCTCCATTTATTTACACGCTATTTTAAATGAAAAAACAAAATAATAAAGAAATCATCCTCACGATTGTCGTTGGGTTTTTGGTGTTTTTTTACTTTCTAAAGTTACAATGGTTGTTCAATGCGGCCTTGATTTTAGGTATTTTAGGTGTGTTTTCGGACTTTGTAGCCGAAAAGGTTGCTTGGGTTTGGCTCAAAATTGCTGAGATTTTGGGTCGGATAAACTCTGCAATTTTACTAAGCCTTATTTTCTTTATTTTCCTAACGCCACTGGCATTATTGATGAGGATTTTTAAGAAATCTGACTCCTTGAAATTGAAGAAACTTTCAGGTAGTGCTTATGATGAAAGAAATCATACATACACCGCCAAAGATTTAGAAAATACCTGGTAGTTGAATAATTAGGAATATCATTTTATAGCTATAATTGCTCAAAAGCACGGAGAAAACTCGGTGCTTTTGGTATTTATTTAAGAATTGATTGAAATAAACATAGCTAATTGAGTCAATAAGTTTTTAAATCATGGAAGTTCTGTATTTTATTAGTAATTTTATCCTAAAATAATAGTCAAACGCATTCAATAAAATGGTTTCAACTCCTTCAAATTTTGAATCAGCAAAAAGTATTTTCACGGCTTATTTGGAGACAAAATTGCTCCGAAAAACGCCCGAAAGATATGCAATTTTGGAAGAGATTTACTCAAGAAATGACCATTTCGAAGTAGAAGATTTGTATATTTCTATGAAAAATAAGAAATATCAAGTGAGCCGTGCGACGGTCTATAATACCCTCGATTTATTGGTTGAATGTGATTTAGTGAAGAAACATCAGTTTGGTAAAAACCTTGCTCAATACGAAAAGGCTTACGGCTCGAAGCAGCACGACCACCTCATTTGTGTTGACTGCCACAAAGTAATGGAGTTTTGCGACCCACGGGTGCAGAATATTCAAAATATGGTTGGCGATACGCTAAAGTTTAAAGTTATGCACCATTCACTGATTTTTTACGGCAATTGTGAGCGAGAAAATTGTGAGAATAAAGTTGCTTCTTGATTTTTTGAATTAAAAAAAACAGTTTTTTATACACCGAATTTTAGCATTTTTTACTCGAAAAATTCTTAATTCTAACGGGCGGCGTACCGCTTCTTAATTAATAAAAATGGTTGATATTCTTTTAGGCTTACAGTGGGGCGATGAAGGCAAAGGCAAAATTGTTGATGTGCTTGCTCCTGATTATCAAGTAGTTGCACGTTTTCAAGGTGGGCCGAATGCTGGACATACACTTGAATTTAACGGCAATAAACACGTATTGCACCAAATTCCATCGGGCGTTTTTCGCTCAGATTGCTTAAATATCATCGGAAATGGCGTTGTGCTTGACCCAATCATCTTCAAAAAAGAAATTGATGGTTTAGCGAAATACAACCTTGATTTGAAGAAAAACTTAGTGATTTCTAAGAAAACCGCAATAATCATTCCAACGCACCGTTTGCTTGATGCGGCCTACGAAAAAGCCAAAGGCGATGCCAAAATTGGTTCTACTTTGAAAGGAATCGGGCCTGCATATTCAGATAAAGTTGCTCGTCAAGGTTTACGTTTGGGAGATATTGTTTCACCAAATTTTACCGAAAAATACAAAGCTTTAGTCGCTAAACATACGCAAATCTTAGATTTTTATAATTTTGAATATGATTTGACGGAAGCAGAAAAAGAGTTTTTCTCAGCCCTCGAATTTATCAAAGAATTTGATTTACAAGATACCGAATACGTTGTAAATGCTTCGATAAAAAGTGGTCAAAAAGTATTAGCCGAAGGAGCCCAAGGCTCATTGCTCGATATTGATTTTGGCTCATATCCATTCGTAACGAGTTCAAATACAACCGCTGCGGGTGTATGCTCAGGTTTGGGCGTAGCACCAAACGTAATAGGAGAGGTGTTCGGAATTTTCAAGGCTTACTGCACACGTGTAGGAAGTGGCCCATTCCCAACCGAACTGGACAATGAACTCGGTGAGCAAATCCGTCAGGAAGGACGTGAGTTTGGAGCAACTACTGGCCGAGCTCGCCGCACAGGTTGGTTAGATTTGCCTGCACTTAAATATAGCATCATGCTCAATGGCGTAACGCAATTGATTATGATGAAAGTCGATGTGCTGAATTTCTTAGACGAAGTGAAAATCTGTACGCACTATCGCTTGCCAGATGGCACTATTACTGAACAAATGCCGTTCGATTTGACGGATACTGATGTAGAGCCAATCTACAAATCATTCAAAGGTTGGGCTTGTTCGCTCGAAGGAATGCGTAAATTTGACCAGATTCCTACTGAATTGGCCGAATATGTAACTTATTTGGAAGCCGAACTTCAAGTGCCAATTAGCTTTATTTCAACTGGTCCCGACCGTGAAGAAATTATTTTACGTTAGGCTAAAACATAATTTATGTTGATTGAATGTGCCATATTTAAAGAATGTGGCACATTTATTTTGTAACACAAGTTTTTAACTTGTGAGTAGCGAACAGGAACAAGTTGGAATCGGTAGCGGTTGTGTTCAATCTTGTTTTACAAGCTTAAAAACTATGACTTCAAATCTTGCCAATTATCTTTTTAGCAAAGAAATACTCTACAAAAATGTAGTTTCCGAAAGCCCAAAAGTTGCGGAATCCAAACCTGTTGTTGAGCAAAAAGCTATTGTGCAAGAACCAGTTTTCGTTCCGATTCCGCCAAAAGAAGTTATAAAACCTGCCGTTCCAACTTTCAAATTCCGAAAAAAAGTTTTGATTTTGACCGATACGATTTCAGAAACCGAAAAAGCACTTCTGATAAAAATCCTCGGAGCAATCGGACTGACACTTGACCAAGTTGATTTAGTTGAGTTGAGTAAAGTGCAAATGCTTGATTATCAGTCGTTTTTGTCGCAGAATGTTACCAAGAAATTTGTGAGTTTTGGTGTAGGTTTGGGTAAAATAAACTGGAATATCCTGCTCAATATTTATCAACCCAAAAATATTGCTGGGGTTGATTTTCTGCTTTCTGATGAACTTCGTGTACTCGACACAAATCTCGACTTGAAAAAGACCCTTTGGGGAGCTTTGAAGGCGATGTTTGGTAATTAAACCTCACAAAGTTCAATAAAATTTCCGTCGGGGTCGGTTAAAAATAGCTGTAAAATTCCGTCGGGACGAGATTTAATGGGTAAGCAGTTTACGCCATTTTCTTGCAGTATCTTCTCTGCTAAATATATATCGCTTACTTCCAATGCAAAATGATTGCTTTTTATCGGAGTAAACTCTTTCTCTGGTTTTCTGCCAATAAGATGTAGTTCTCGACCATTTCCTAAATCAAACCATAGTACTGGATAATCGAAATTTGGGGCTGGAATTTCTTCTAAATCAAGTATTTGTGCGTAGAAAGTCCTGCTTTTTTCGATGTCAGATATTTGTAAAGCTACGTGGTTGAATGCTTTTATGCTTAATTTATTGTTCATGTTTTTCTTTGATTTTTCGCCACAAAAGTAAATAAATCAAACGATTGTATGGGTGGAAACGTCCTAAAATTCCATTTTTTTTGTAACTTGCGGCATGGAAAAATTTGTTGTTTCGGCCCGAAAATACCGCCCTATAACTTTTGATGCAGTTGTGGGGCAGTCGCACATCACAACTACTTTGCAAAATGCCATTCGCACGAATCATTTAGCACAGGCGTTTTTGTTTTGTGGCCCTCGTGGTGTAGGAAAAACAACTTGTGCCAGAATTTTGGCAAAAACCATCAATTGCCAGAATCTCACCGAAGATATTTCGCCCTGCAATGAGTGCGATTCTTGCAAGAGTTTCAATAATAATGCTTCGTTTAATATTCACGAACTTGATGCAGCTTCCAATAATTCGGTTGAAGATATTAGAAATCTGACTGACCAAGTGCGTTTTCCTCCGCAATCGGGTAAGTACAAGATTTATATCATTGATGAGGTTCACATGCTTTCAGCATCGGCTTTCAATGCTTTCTTGAAAACCCTCGAAGAGCCGCCAAGTTACGCCATTTTTATCTTAGCAACCACGGAAAAACACAAAATCCTGCCAACTATTTTGAGTCGTTGTCAGATTTTTGATTTTAACCGTATTCAGATAAAAGATATTGCCGAACATTTGGCAAATGTAGCTGCCAAAGAAAATGTAACGGCTGATTATCAAGCACTTGAACTAATTGCTCAGAAGGCCGACGGCGGCTTGCGTGATGCACTTTCGATGTTTGATTTGAACGTAACTTTCTCATCGGGTAACGGGCTGACGTATCAGGCAGTCTTAGAAAATTTACATATTCTTGATTATGATTATTACTTCCGCATGACCGATGCTTTATCGGCAGGAAATGTGTCGGAAGCGTTTTTATTATATAACGAAATTTTAGAAAAAGGCTTCGATGGACATCAATTTGTGGTGGGTTTGAATGAGCATTTCCGAAATGTAATGGTGAGCAAAGACCCGCAAACGGTGAAACTTTTGCAGGTGGCTGATTCTATTCAGCAACGATACGTTGAGCAATCAAGTAAATTGTCGCTTGGCTATATTTTTTCTTCATTAAGTATTGGTAGTCAGCTTGATATAAATTATAAATCAGCCAAAAACCAGCGTTTGCACGTTGAAATAGGGCTAATGAAACTCTCGCAGATTCATCAAGTTTTGAATCTAAGTGAGCTACCCAACAACGGGGACGAAAAAAAAAATAGTAATTCAGTAGCTTCACCTACGCCAGTAAGAGCAGAAAGCTCAGAACAAAAATCGGTCGTCGCTGCTGCTACGCCAACCACCACTTCGCAGGCTCAACCGAGTTATGTTGCTTCAATTCCTGTCGTTCCTGCAAGACCCACATCACCGCCGAACGTGCAGCCCACAGCTCGTCCTTCGATGGCCTCTTCAAAATTACGCTCTACTGTCGATATTGAAACTGCGGTTTTTAATCCAAAAGCTGAGGTGCAAAATGTTGATAATGAGCCAGTTTTGCCAAATTATAATGATGCTTTTAGTTATGAATCGGCTCAACAAGTATTGTTTGCCTTTGCCAATGAGCGAGATATTGAGACGCTGAAAGTGATGCTCAAACGAGAGTTTATTTTGGAAGGGACAACTTTTAAATTACAGTTGGATAACCAAATTCAGATGGATACGCTGACGCAACTGAAACAGGATTTAGCTACTTTTCTACGTCAACGTTTAAGAAATGCTTCGATACAGATAGCGGCCGAAATTGTGGAATCAACCACCGAACGCCGCCCATATACTGCCCAAGAAAAATTTGAATATTTGGCCAACAAAAACCCTGCTTTGTTGGAATTGAGAGATAAATTGGGTTTGGAGTTGGTGTTTTAGTAAAATTGACAAATTTACGAATCGTCGCACCGCAAATTTGCCAATTTTGGAAGTTTTAAAAAGTAATTTTTAAAATCATTTTTTCTGCCCCACGTTTTACTTCGGCATCTATCGTTTGACCTTTTTCAAATTTTCCGAGTGCTTTCATGTATTCTTGCACATCGGTAGTTGAGTTTTCTCCGAGTTTCATAATTACGTCACCCGCTTTGATACCTGCCATTTCGGCTGGGCGGCCTTTTGTTACTCCGTCGATTCTTACGCCGCCTTTGTCATACGCATAGTCGGGAATAATGCCCATCGTAACTTTAAAACTACTGCGGGCATTTCCAGCGTGTGGATTGTTTGCCACTTGTACAAAATCAAGTTTTGGTGCTTCTTCAATTTTCTCAATAATGCTTTTTGCTAAGTCCAGAACCTTTACTTCGCCTTCGGCATTAATCAGGTTTGCATCATCGCTTGGTTTGTGGTATTCTTGGTGAGCTCCAGTAAAGAAAAACAGCACTGGAAGGTTTTTGAGATAAAACGAAGTGTGGTCAGATGGCCCAATTCCTGCCGAATCTACATTGTATTTAACTGATTGATTAATAGCGAGTTGTGGAATATTTTTACCCCAAAAACTACTCGTTCCCCAACCGCCAATCGTCAAGCCTTTATCTGCACGATAACGCCCAATCATATCCAT
>JBKBSS010000198.1:0-6128 GCA_046291385.1 Emticicia sp.
CTCACGATGCACTCTGAACGTCCGCAGCACCGAATGTATGAGCAGTGGCATCCGTTGGGCTTCGTTGGAATTATTTCAGCATTCAACTTTCCAGTTGCTGTCTGGTCGTGGAATAGTATGCTGGCATGGATTTGTGGTGATGTTTGCGTTTGGAAACCTTCCGAAAAAACGCCTTTAACTGCTATTGCTTGCCAGAATATTATTCAAGAAGTTTTACGCAAAAATGATATTCCAGAAGGCGTTTCTTGCTTAATTATTGGCGATAGAAATGTAGGAGAATGGCTATCAAATGACCCAAATATCGCCTTGATTTCGGCAACAGGTTCTACTCGCATGGGCAAAGCGGTTGGTCAAGCAGTAGCAGCTCGTTTTGGTAAAAGTTTGTTAGAATTGGGCGGAAATAATGCCATTATTGTGACACAAAATGCTGATTTAGAAGTAGTTATCCCTGCTGTAGTTTTTGGTGCGGTCGGAACTGCGGGGCAACGTTGCACAACAACTCGTCGCTTGTTCTTACACGAAAGTATGTACGAAGAAGTGAAAAATCGTTTAGTAAAAATTTACGCTCAACTTCGCATCGGCGACCCACTGGATATGAATAACCACGTTGGGCCATTGATTGATGTTGATGCTGTAAATAATTACAAAACAGCCATTGCCAATATTCAAAATGAAGGTGGAAAGGTGCTTTGTGGAAATGAGATTTTATCTGGAAATGGCTATGAATCAGGATGTTATGTAAAACCAACGATTGTTGAGGTTGAAACTCAAAGTCCAACGGTTTGCCACGAAACATTCGCACCAATTTTGTATCTAATGAAATTCAAAACCCTTGATGAAGCCATTAAGTTACAAAATGCAGTTCCTCAAGGACTTTCTTCATCAATCTTCACACTAAATATGCGTGAAGCCGAGCAGTTTCTGTCTTACGCTGGTTCGGATTGCGGCATTGCCAATGTAAATATCGGTACTTCGGGAGCAGAAATTGGTGGTGCTTTTGGCGGAGAAAAAGAAACAGGCGGAGGCCGTGAAAGTGGCTCAGATGCGTGGAGAAACTACATGCGTCGCCAAACAAATACCATCAATTATAGTACACAATTGCCTTTGGCTCAGGGTATTAAGTTTGATTTGTAAGATTAGATTTTAGAAGTTAGACAAGAGGCAAAAGATAATATTTTCTTTTGTCTCTTGTCTAAAATCTCATATCTAAATATCCAACTTCGTTTCATTCTTAATTTCGCTCATCACAAAAGTACTATGCGTGCTTCCGATATTTTCGAGTGAAGCCAATTTATTCATCAAAAAACTTTGGTATTCACGCATATCTTCCACCACTACTTTTATCATAAAATCGTATTCGCCCGAAATATTGTGGCATTCGATTACTTCGTTGAGTTTTACAATTTCCAGCACAAACTTTTTGCCTGCTTCTTGGGCGTGTTCTTTTAGACGAATATTACAAAAAACCATTAAGTCTTTTCCCACTTTTTCACGGTCAATGACGGCAACATATTTTTTAATAACCCCCTCATTTTCGAGTCTTCTCACTCGCTCATACACAGGCGTGGGCGAAAGATTAAGTCGAGAGGCCAGTTCTTTAGTGGTCAGGTGTGCGTTTTCTTGAAGCGACTTCAAAATTTCACGGTCAGTACTATCTAATTTTTGCATAGATAAAATGTCGTTTTTATCAAATATTTATGTCAAAATTAAAAATAAAAACCGTAGCAAACAATCGAAATTTAGATAATTTATCTATTTTTTGTAATTTATTTAAAAAATCAATCTTTAAATCGTACTTTTGTGAGATAATTTTTGTTGTTCATTGATAAATCATATTTTTGATATTTTTTCAGAAATATGAAATAAAATAGAAATTTTGAAACATCAAAAACTTAAATTTGCTGAACGTAAATTTTCAAAATAAAATCTTATCGTTATGACAGCCGTACAAAAACCTTTTTCTAATATTCAGTTAGAACTCTTAAAGATTTTTCCGCATAATCTAAGTGAAACAGATGTAAAAGCCATAAAAAAGATGCTTGCGAGGTATTTTATGGAAAAAGCTATTGATGAAGCAGATAGAATTGCTGAAGAAAGGGGGTACACGCCCGAAATTATGATGAGTTGGTTAAACGAAGAAAATCAATGATAAAATTAGTCATTGATACAAATATTTTTGTATCGGCTTTGGCCAGAACTTCTCCAATTCATTGGTTGGTAGAGGATTTGTTAGATGAAAAATTTATTCTTTGTATCAATGAAGATGTTTTATTTGAATACGAAGAAGTATTAAAAATGAAGTATTCGCTAATAGTTGCCGATAGTTTTTTATCAGCATTGAAAGAATTAGACAATGTTATCTATACAGGCGTGTTTTTTCGTCTTGATTTGATTAAATCTGATTATGATGATAATAAGTTTGTGGATTGTGCTTTTGCTGGCAATGTTGATTTTCTTGTTACGAATGATAAACATTTCAATAATTTAAAAAATCTTGATTTTCCTAAAATAAACGTCTTGACAATCCAAGAATTTGAAGGGTTTTATAAAAATAATATATGATTAAGCCAAACATCCGAGAAATACTAAAAGATAGAATCCTTATCCTTGACGGTGCAATGGGTTCGTTGATTCAAGAATACAAATTGTCTGATGCAGATTATCGTGGCGAGAAATTTAAAGATTTTCCGCATGAAGTGAAAGGTAATAACGATATGCTTTCTATCACGAAACCAGAAGTTATCAAGGAAATTCATGCCAAATACTTTGAAGCAGGGGCTGATATTGCCGAAACAAATACTTTTTCGGGAACATCAATCGCAATGGCTGATTACCACATGGAAGATTATGTGTATGAATTGAATTATCAATCTGCCAAAATTGCTCGTGAAGTTGCCGACGAATTTACTGCTAAAAATCCTGACAAACCTCGTTTTGTAGCTGGTTCAATCGGGCCAACGAACCGTACACTTTCGCTGTCACCCGATGTAAACGACCCAGGTTTTCGTGCCATTACTTTCGATGAATTGGTTGAGGCTTATTATGAGCAAATCCAAGGTTTGGTCGATGGCGGTGCTGATGTGCTTTTGGTAGAAACTATTTTTGATACGCTCAATGCGAAAGCTGCCCTTTTTGCGATTGATTTGTTTGCTTTTGATGTAAAATACGATGCCGTCAAACCATTGAAAAGCGGTTCAATACCAAAACAAACAAGAGCAAATTTATTAGAGTTTGTTCAAACAAATATCCCAGTAATGGTTTCGGGAACAATTACCGATGCTTCTGGAAGAACTCTTTCTGGACAAACAACCGAAGCTTTTTTGACTTCGGTTTCTCATATAGATTTATTATCAGTTGGTCTAAATTGTGCTTTGGGGGCAGATTTAATGCGTCCTTATGTGCAGATTTTGGCAAATGAAGCCCCTTTCATGGTGTCGGCTCACCCAAATGCGGGTTTGCCCAACGAAATGGGCGAATACGACCAATCGCCCGAAGAAATGGCAGTCATTGTAGAAGATTTCTTGCAAAGCGGGTTTATGAATATCATCGGTGGTTGTTGCGGAACAACTCCCGCTCACATCAAAGCCATTGCGGAAGTTTCGGCAAAATACAAACCACGTGAAATTCCAACTTTTGAACCTGTTCAAAAAGTGTCAGGATTAGAACCTTTGAAAATGACAAAGGAAACTAATTTTATCAATGTTGGTGAGCGATGTAACGTAACTGGCTCGAAGGCTTTTGCACGTTTGATTCGTGAAGGAAAATACGATGATGCACTTTCGGTGGCAAGGAATCAGGCTGAAAATGGAGCTCAAGTCATCGATGTTAATCTTGATGAAGGGATGATTGATGGTGTTGAAGCCATGACAACTTTCTTGAATTTGATTGCTGCCGAACCAGATATTTCAAGATTGCCTTTGATGATTGATTCGTCGAAATGGGAAGTTATTGAGGCAGGTTTGAAATGTGTGCAAGGAAAATCAATCGTAAACTCGATTTCTTTGAAAGAAGGTGAAGCGAAATTTATAGAATCGGCTCAAAAAGTAAAACGTTATGGAGCGTCAACGGTGGTCATGGCTTTTGATGAAGCAGGGCAAGCCGATTCCTACGAACGCCGCATTGAAATTTGCAAAAGAGCGTACGATATTTTAGTAAATGAAGTTAATTTTCTACCACAAGATATTATTTTCGACCCAAATATCCTGACGGTTGCAACTGGTTTGGAAGAACATAATAATTATGCCGTTGATTTTATCAATGCCACTCGCTGGATAAAGGAAAACTTGCCTTATGCCAAAGTTTCGGGCGGAGTTTCTAATATTTCATTCAGTTTTAGAGGAAATGAGCCAGTTCGTGAGGCAATGCACACCATTTTCTTGTACCACGCCATCAAGGCAGGCATGGATATGGGAATCGTAAATGCTGGTCAATTGGGCGTTTATGATGATATTCCAAAAGATATGTTGGAGCTTTGCGAAGACGTTTTATTGAACCGTCGTGAAGATGCAACCGAGCGTTTGGTAACTTTTGCCGAAACCGTAAAATCAAAAGGAAAAGAGCAAGTTGTAGATAATGCTTGGCGTGAATTGCCAGTTGGCAAGCGTTTAGAACACGCTTTGATTAAAGGCTTAACCGAATTTATTGATGAAGACGTAGAAGAAGCCCGCCAAGGTTTTGACAAACCACTTCATGTAATCGAAGGGCCATTGATGGATGGCATGAATGTAGTCGGAGATTTGTTTGGCGAAGGAAAAATGTTTTTGCCGCAAGTAGTAAAATCGGCAAGGGTTATGAAAAAAGCGGTAGCGTATTTGCTGCCGTACATTGAAGAAGAGAAATTGCAAAATAGGGTAGAGGGAGCAGCCGAAACTTCATCGGCTGCTGGGAAAATTCTCCTCGCAACCGTAAAAGGCGATGTGCATGATATTGGTAAAAATATCGTAGGCGTAGTTTTGGCTTGTAATAACTACGAAATCATAGATTTAGGTGTGATGGTGCCAACCAATAAAATTTTGGAAGAAGCCAAAAAACACAACGTTGATATTATTGGACTTAGCGGCCTGATTACCCCAAGTCTCGATGAAATGGTGGGCGTTGCCAAAGAAATGGAGCGTCAAGGTTTCAAAATACCTTTGCTCATTGGAGGTGCAACAACTTCACGTATTCATACGGCAGTGAAAATTGACCCGCATTATTCTGGGCCAGTTATTCACGTATTGGATGCCTCGAAAAGTGTGCCAGTGGCTGGGCGTTTGATGCAAAATGAGCAGACAAATCAAGAGGTTTTTGATGAAATAAAAGCTCAATATGCTCAATTGAGAATCGACCACGCCAGTCGCCAAAAAGATAAAAACTTTATTCCGATTGAAAAAGCACGAGAAAACCATGTAAAAATTGATTGGAGCAATTATAAATCAACGAAACCAAAGTTTTTGGGAACAAAAGTTTTTGAAGATTATGATTTAGCCGAAATTGCCAAATACATTGACTGGACGCCATTTTTCCAAACATGGCAATTATCAGGAAAGTATCCAAAGATTTTTGAGGATGAAACCGTAGGTAAAGAAGCCAAAAAGCTTTACGATGATGCCCAAGCAACGCTCAAAAAAGTAATTGCCGAAAAATCTTTGCAAGCAAAAGCAGTGATTGGTTTTTATCCTGCCAATTCTGTAGGCGATGACATTGTTTTGCATAACTTTGAAGCCTACGAATACAATGCAGCGGGACAAGGAACTTTAAAAGGAACTGGTTATAGAGTTTTGGGAGAAACGAGTGTTTCTGCAAATGGTGATTTGATTGAAAATGCTTCATTGGCAACTTTACATCATTTGCGTCAGCAAAATTTAAAAGCACAAAATTTGCCAAATCTTTGTTTGTCAGATTACATTGCTCCTAATGATTTAGGTGTCGAAGATTATATCGGTGGTTTTGCCGTAACGGCAGGCTTAGGTATTGAAACTTTGCTCGAACAATACGAAAAAGAACATGATGATTATCATTCAATCATGCTCAAATCAATCGCCGACCGTTTGGCAGAGGCATTTACCGAATTGATGCACGAGCGAGTACGTACTGAATTTTGGGGTTATGTTTCAAATGAAACTTTCACGAATGAAGAATTGATTTCT
>JBKBSS010000019.1:0-18184 GCA_046291385.1 Emticicia sp.
ATATCAAAACAGGAAGAGTTATTGATAATACCTTCAATGCAGGTGTTACGGTAACAACTGCTCGTATCGAAAAAAGAGAATTCCAATTCTTGTATAAAGATGAAACTGGCTATAATTTCATGGAAAATGAAAATTTCGAGCAGTTTAATCTTGACGAAAAGTTAGTTCCGCAAGCCGATTTGATGAAAGATGGTCAAGAAGTATCGGTGTTAGTTCATGCCGAAACTGAAACTATTTTGAGCGTTGAATTACCTCAATACGTTGAGCTTCGTGTTACTTACACCGAGCCAGGTTTGAGAGGAGATACCTCTACGAGTGCCAACAAACCAGCAACGGTTGAAACAGGTGCAACCATCAAAGTGCCGCTTTTCATTGATAACGACGAATTGATTCGTGTAAACACCAATACTTACGAATACGATTCAAGAGTAAAAGAAGCCAAATAATACATCAACAATTTTCAATAAAAGCCTTTTATTTGAAGACATTTATACAAATTGATTGAATCAAATATTGAAACATACCGAAGACGATACCTCTATTAAGTTTTAAAAAACAACGATACTTTCTGTAAAGTATTCTCGTTTTTCTTATTTCTTTGTAGGTATCGTCTTTCTTTTTACATTTGTAAGGTAAATACTCAAAAACCACGAATAATCTCATACCCTTCATGGAAACAAAAGACATCCAAAAATTAATAGATTTTATATCTCAATCAGGCTTAGACGAAGTAAACATCGAAACTTCAGAATTGAAACTTGCCATCAAGCGTTATTCTAATGCCGCTCCAGTTGCAGCTCAAGCACAGCCAACTTATGTTGCTCCAGCTCCAGTGGCTGCACCAGTTCAGCAAGTTGCCGCTGCCGCCCCAGTTGCTGCTGCACCAGTTGCCGAAGCAAGCAATTTAATAACTATCAAATCGCCAATGATTGGTACATTCTACCGTTCGGCGGGGCCAGACAAAGCAAATTTTATAGAAGTTGGTGATGTTGTTGAAGTTGGAAAAGTTGTTTGTATCATCGAAGCAATGAAACTTTTCAACGAAATTGAATCCGAAATTTCGGGCAAAATCGTTAAAGTTTTGGTAGAAAACGCAACTCCAGTAGAGTTCGACCAGCCTTTGTTCTTGGTTGAGCCTGTTTAAAATCTAATACACTCATGGCATCTGTTCATTATCCTCGCACATTTCAAGGTTTCCTTAACTGGAAACCCGAAACTCGCTATAAATACGAGTGGAATAAAGGGAAAATAGAGAAAAGTGATAAAATGAAACAATTAGAGGTTTTTATTTTAAAAGCCCTCAGCAGGCTTTTTCTATTGACATCGGCTCATCGCAAAGGTGATGAATTAATGACTGAGGTTGATACAATGACTTCGGAAGAGCAATTAAGAAGACCTGATATGGCATATTACACAAAGAGCCAAATCATTGGAATGACTAAGGGTGTCAATCAAGTGCCAACATTTGTCATTGAAATCATTTCTCCGAGCGATAATCAGAATAAAATCTTAGAAAAAAATCAAGAATATTTTTCGGCAGGTGTGCAAGTGATTTGGTTAATTATGCCAAATCTTAAACAAGTACACATATTTACATCACCAAAAAATGTACAGATTTGTACAGATGACGATATTTGTTCGGTAAAACCTGTTCTTGATGATTTTGAAATAAGTGTGAATGATTTGCTTACAGTGCCAAGTTAAATTATATCAATTTGTATAAACTGATTGATAATTTTATTGCAAACAGAAATCCTATGTTCAAAAAAATATTAATAGCCAACCGAGGCGAAATCGCCCTCCGAATTATCAGAACTTGCCGTGAAATGGGCATCAAAACAGTAGCGGTTTATTCTACTGCCGACCGTGAAAGTCTGCACGTAAGATTTGCCGACGAAGCTGTTTGTATCGGGCCAGCGGCCAGTCGTCAGTCATATTTGAGCATTCCGAATATCATTTCGGCGGCTGAAATTACGAACGCCGATGCGATTCATCCAGGATATGGTTTTTTATCGGAAAATGCTGAATTTTCGAGAATTTGTGCTGAATATGGCATCAAATTTATCGGTGCAACGGCCGACCAAATCAATTCAATGGGCGATAAAGCAACTGCCAAAGCTACCATGAGAGACTCGGGCGTTCCCGTAATTCCAGGTTCGGATGGTTTGCTCGAATCAGTTGAAGAAGGTATCCGCCTTTCCAACGAAATGGGTTATCCCGTTATCGTAAAAGCTACCGCTGGTGGTGGTGGTCGTGGAATGAGAATCATTCACAAAGCCGAAGATTTTCAGAAAGCTTGGGACGATGCCAAAATGGAATCGGGTGCGGCTTTCGGAAACGATGGTTTATATTTAGAAAAATTTATCGAAGAACCTCGCCACATCGAAATTCAGATTGTGGGCGACCAAAACGGTCGAGTTTGCCACCTTTCGGAGCGTGATTGTTCGATTCAGCGTCGTCACCAAAAATTGGTTGAAGAAACTCCTTCTCCGATTGTTTCGCAAGAATTACGTGAAAAAATGGGCGAAGCGGCCGTAAAAGGTGCAGCGGCCATTGGCTACGAAGGTGCAGGAACGATTGAGTTTTTGGTTGATAAACATGGTAAATTCTATTTCATGGAAATGAATACTCGTATTCAGGTGGAACACCCGATTACGGAAGAAGTTACTGATTTCGATTTGATTAAAGAGCAAATAAAAGTGGCGGCAGGCGTGCCGATTTCGGGTAAAAATTATTTTCCGAAATTGTATGCGATGGAGTGCCGTATCAATGCTGAAGACCCGAAAAACAATTTCCGTCCATCGCCAGGTAAAATCACCAATTTGCATTTCCCAGGTGGACACGGCGTTAGAATTGATAGCCACGTATATGCGGGCTACACGATTCCATCAAATTATGACTCAATGATTGCGAAGCTTATCGTTACTGGTCAATCAAGAGAAGAAGTTTTGACTCGTATGAAGCGTGCCTTGCAAGAATTTGTGATTGAAGGCATCAAAACTACGATTCCGTTTCACATTAAATTGATGGATGATGAAACTTTCAAATCGGGTTTGTTTACGACTGCCTTTTTAGAAACATTTGACTTTTCAGACTTGTAAGAAACAATAGTCGATAGACAACAGTCAACAGATTTTATAAAAAAGCTCCTTAATTGGAGCTTTTTTGCTATTGAGTACTGGGTAAATATAATTGACAATTCTAAAAGCGGCTAAATAACTGACTATAAATCTATTACCTTACTGTTGACTTGTCGACTATTGACTGTGGACTACTCAATACATCATCCAAATATCATAGCCAAACCTTAAAATCAGACCAAAAACTACGACCAAAAACAAGATTCTGATAAAGCCATTGCCTCGCAGTAATGCCATTCGGCTACCTACATACGAGCCTGCCATATTACAGACCATCATCGGTATCGCAATGCTAAACATCACATAGCCTTTGGCCACAAAAAATATCAACGAACAAATATCTGCCACAACGTTGACCACTTTCGAGATTGCCGAAGCCGTAAGAAAATTATAGCCGACAATACTCACAAAGCCAAAAACAAGCAAACTACCAGTTCCTGGCCCTACAAAACCATTATAAAAACCTGTTGTCATTCCTATCAAAAGTCCGTAAAGAGGTATTTTACTCAATTCAAAACGGTGGTTATCTTCTTGTCCTAAATCTTTTTTGAAATACGTATAAATGGCGATGAGCGTCATCAAAACTAAAATTGTTGGTTTCAAGATGCGTTCGCTCATCAAACTCGAAATCAATGCACCCGAATATGACATTACGCCCGCTCCGATTCCTGCAAAAAGCACGGTTTTTAGTGGAATTTTTACTTTTTTAGAATATTGATAACCCGCAACGCCAGTTCCCATAAACGAAGCAAAACGATTTGTGCCGATAATCTGAGGAACGGAATAATTTGGAAATAAAATGAACAATGCAGGAGCTTGCACCAATCCACCACCACCAACGATTGAATCAATAAAACCTGCTGCAAAAGCAGCCAAACATGCGAGAAAAATAGACACGATTATGCGATTTCTGGATGATAAGATTTACCTTTTTCTCGGTGAATCTCTATTTAAAATACTATTGAATTGACTTTTGTTTTTTTATACGTTTGGGATTGTACCAAAGCCAAAAACCACTAAAAGAAAGCAAAATTAAGCCTAAAGATGTAATTGTAGTATAAAAAAGTTTGATTTCATCATTTTGAGTTTTCACGAAAAAATCAAGAATTGAACCATCGTGGATTTTCTCAATAATATCAGAATTTCGCTGTGAAATCGAAAGGATTTTACCAGTCGCACAATCAATCTGTAATTCAGTAAAATGTTCGGTGAAAACGATTTTAGCTACGCCTTTCTGCGGTCGGACATCAATTCGGTCAATTTCAGTTGAAAGTTTCAAGCTATCTTTAGCAAATTGCTGGGCAGTCTTCTGAATATTATCCAACGAAATCCACGTGCGGGCTTCCATGTTTGAGCCTTTTTTTGTGCTTGGCAAAATTCCCGCTGTTTTTTTCCAACCCAAAAGCAAGCCAGTTGCTCCGATAAGAAACATGAATACAAACAAAGGAACAGAAATCCATTGATGAATTTTGCGGTAAATACGGGTGTTTTTGGCTATTTTTTCGGTTTCAACAGACATTTTCTAATTTTTAAACTTTTTCAACTTTCACGGCTACATTATTGAAAGCCGCATTTCCTGTGAGTTCGTCCAAAACCAACTCATCGGTCAAATCATTAATGCTCACGCCTGCGTGCTTACTCGCAATGTCAAGCTGCACACCTTTTCGGGCGTGACCGTAGCCGTGCGGCATACTTACTACTCCTCGCATCATTTGGTCGGTAATTTCAATGGGAAGTTCGATACTTCCAACTCTTGATGTTACTTTTACCAACGAATTTGATTCGAGATTTAAGTTTTTTGCATCTTCTGAGTGCATCATCAGCGTACAACGGTTTCTGCCTTTTACTAATCTTTCCGAATTGTGCATCCAGGAATTATTGTCTCGTAAATGTCTTCTACCGATTAATAAATACTCAAAACCAGCACTTAAAAAACTACCATTCAGCGACTTACGTAATCTTTCAATATCTTTCACCAAAATTTCTGGAGCAATATTGATTCGTTTTTCGGGTGTGAAAAGTCGGTTTGGCAAGCATGGTTTCAATGCTCCTAAATCAATTCCGTGTGGGTTTTCTTTTAATTTTTGCAAAGAAAGGCCATAAGGGCCAAATTGTAAACCTAAATCTAATTTTACTTCGGGGGATTCTGCAACAAAGCCTTCGTTGCTTGATGCAGGGTGAGCCATGCGGTAAGCCAATTCCTGATAAATTTCCCAGTCGTATTTTGCACCTTCGGCTTTCGGGAAAAGTGCTTCCGAGAATTTAGCCGTATTTCTAACCGCCAAAACGTGAAAAGTCATATCATAATGCGGCACTTCTAAACCCGTTGCGGGCGGCAAAATAATATCGGCATATTGCGTACTTTCGTTGATGTAAATATCAATCGCCACCATATATTCGAGCGATTCAAAGGCTTTGTCGAGTTGTCCACCGTTTGGTGTGGATAAAATCGGATTTCCACAGCTTGTAATCAAACATTTTATCTGATTTTCGCCTTCGGTCAAAATTTCTTCGGCGAGCGTAGCCACGGGCAATTCGCCCAAAAACTCAGGCAAACCACGCACTCGACTCTGCCAACGATTGAAACGATTATCGGTTTTGGCTCTTGCCAAAAAGTCAACGGCTGGAGCAGTAAACATCGCTCCGCCCGTGCGGTCAAGATTTCCCGTCAGCACATTGATTGCGTTGATGAGCCATTGAGCAATACTTCCAAAAGTTTGCACCGAAACCCCTACTCTACCGTAGCAAACCGCCGATTTTGCCTGTACAAACTCGTACGTAAGTTGGCGAATATTTTCGGCTGAAATACCTGTTTGCTTCTCAACTTTTTCGGGAGAAAATTCGGCAGAAATTTCTTTTAATAGTTCAATTCCGTCAGTAAAATCGCTTAATTTACCTAAATTCACTAAGTTTTCAGCAAAAAGTGTTTGAATGATTGCCAAAAGTAAAAAAGCATCTGTGCCTGGACGAATGAAAAAATGCTGGTCAGCTTTTGCGGCGGTTTCGGTGAAGCGTGGGTCAATAACTACCACTTTTCCACCACGTTTTTGAATGGCTTTTAGGCGATTTGCCACATCTGGCACCGACATAATACTGCCATTGGAAGCAATCGGATTTCCGCCAATGATGAGCATGAAATCAGTAAAATCAATATCAGGAATTGGCATCAACATCGGATGCCCAAACATTTGCCAAGCCGCAAAATGATGCGGAAGTTGGTCGGCCGAAGTGGCCGAAAATAGACTTTTGGTACGTAACGATTTAGCAAAAAGCGGAGAATTCATGGTAGTTCCCAAATTATGAATCGACGGATTTCCCTGATACATCGCTACGGCATTATTGCCGTATTTTGCTTTAATTTCCTTGATTTTGCTCACAACTTCTTCAAAAGCCGCTTCCCAAGAAATTTGTTGCCAACCATTTTCTGTGCGTTTTACAGGAAATTTTAAGCGATTTGGGTCTTCGTAAATATCTTTCAGAGCAACCGCTTTCGGGCAAATATGACCTCGACTAAAAGGGTCATTCTTATCGCCTTCAATTTTGATTACGATGTCATTTTCTACTTTTATTTCGAGTCCGCACATGGCCTCGCAAAGATTGCAAGTTCGGAAATGAGTCAAGTTTTTCATGTTAGGTTTTTAGTGTTGAATAGATGGTGAAAGTCTTCAATTTGGAGTCAACAGTCTGCAACAATTTTGAGAAAGCAGGCCTTTTACTTCTTACGAGTATCAAGCCCGTAGCCTTTCAAAATTCCACGAGCCAAAGCGGTTTTATGCACTTCATCCGCACCATCATAAATTCGGGAGGCACGTTCGTGGGCGTACCAATACGAAAGTAAAATATCACTTGTCATACCCAAAGCACCGTGCGTTTGAATGGCTCGGTCAATTACTCGGAGCATCATATTTGCCGTAAAAAACTTAATCATCGAAATTTCGTCACGCACGGTGGCTGCACCTTGTTCATCAATATTTTTGGCCGTGCGAAGCACCAAAAGTCTTGCAGCATCAATTTCTGCCCTACTTTCGGCGATAAATCCTTGAATAAACTGCATTTCGCCCAACATTACGCCTTCGGCCATTTCTCTTGATGCGGCATAGCGACACATCAAATCAAAACTACGCTCGGCAATTCCAATAAAACGCATACAATGGTGAATACGACCTGGGCCGAGACGTTCTTGTGCCAATAAAAATCCAGCACCTTCCACACCAATCAAGTTAGCTTGCGGAACTCTTACGTTTTCATAAATTACTTCGGCATGGCTCGCCCAGCTATCGCCAGCGTGACCCATGATAGGAATATTTCTTATAAATTTGTAGCCTTCGGTATCGAGCGGTACAATAATCTGACTGGCTCGCTTGTGCGGAGCGGCATCGGGGTTTGTGACGGCCATTACCACCGCAAAAGCAGCACCATCGGCCGAAGACGTAAACCATTTGTGTCCATTGATAACATAATCATCGCCATCTTTTACGGCCGTAGTTCCCATTCGAGTTGGGTTTGAGCCAGCAAATTCGGGTTCGGTCATCGAAAAACAACTTCTGATTTCGCCATCCATCAATGGCTTTAAATACTTATCTTTGAGGTGTTTAGGAGCATATTTGTGCATCAATTCCGTATTTCCGATGTCGGGAGCTTGCGTATTAAACACAAAATGTCCGAAAGGCGAACTCGCCAGCACTTCACTGATTTGTCCAAACTCACAAAGCGTAAGTCCAAGACCGCCGTCTTCTTCGGGCAAATGCAAGCCCCAAAGGCCAGCTTTTTTTACTAAAGTTCTTTTTTCTTGCAAAATTGGTTCGACAAACGAAAAATTGTGGGCGAGGTTTTCGGTAGTTTCGAGTGGATATAATTCGGTTTCTACAAAAGCCTTGATTTTCGGCAATAGGTCTTTCAGTTTGTCGGTTATAAACAATGTTTCCATTCTTAGTAGTTTTTAATTTCGCACCGCCGAAGCGGTTGAGTCCATAAATATTTCTTAAAGTTAGTTTTACTATCTTGATAGCACAATATTTTGCGGTTTTTCTTGAAAAATAGTTTAAATTTGATGTTTCCAACTCCATCAAAACTTCGTATATTGCTTTAAAACACCACTATTTACAAAAGACCATTAATGACCAAACACCTGTTTTTTATCTGTCTTGTTTTTTTGCAAATTATTCATTATCAATGTTTTGCCGATGATTCTGTAGTAGTTCGTCAGGTGAAAATTGTGGGAAATAATCGTACGAAAGAGAAGATTATTTTTCGAGATATGGCGATAAAAGCTGGTGATACGCTTCAAAAAGAAAAACTAACTGAGATTCTGGAAGCCGACCGCAAAAAAATATTTAATACAAATCTGTTTGTTACGGTAAAAGTTAGTTCGGAAGTAATTGATAATCAGCAAATTGATGTAATCGTAGAAGTAAAAGAGCG
Organism: Emticicia sp.; assembly: GCA_046291385.1. Taxonomy (GTDB): domain Bacteria; phylum Bacteroidota; class Bacteroidia; order Cytophagales; family Spirosomataceae; genus Emticicia. Next base: position 8,562 of record JBKBSS010000019.1, read on the forward strand.
ACTTTATTTGGTTGTTTTACCAGTTTTTTACTTAGCCGACCGCAATTTCAATGAATGGTGGTATGAGCGTGGACACGATTTGAAACGAACAATTTACGGTATTTACGGAAAACACTCAAACCTCACAGGCAATAACGACCAACTAAAAATCAGGGCTGAAATTGGCTTTATTCCAAACTTCGAGATTGCTTACAGCACACCTTATCTTGATAGGACTTTACAAACTACTTTTTCAGTCGGAGCGTTTTATGGCATCAATAAAACGATGGTTTACCGCACTTGGCAAGATAAATTTCAGTTTGCAGAAAGCGAAGACCGCCAACGAGAACGCCTAAATCTTTATTCAATCATTTCTCGTCGAACAGGTTTTTTTCAGAATCAATACTTGCAAATAAGCTATAATCAAACTCAAATTGCAGATACAATTGCGAGGCTAAATCCTAATTATTTTTTGGAAGGACGTATCCAACAAAAATATTTTTTGATAAGTTATTCGTACATCTATGACCGCCGAGATAATCGCCAGTACGCTCTCAAAGGTTACAGATTAAGTTTCGATGCAACAAAATACGGTCTTTCGGCTCGAAGTGATATTAATCAGTTGAATCTGGGAGGAACTTTTTCACAATATTTTCCTGTTTATCGAAACTTTTATGCCAATTACAGCCTGAGAGGAAAGGTATCTTTTCCAGAAAAACAACCTTTTTTACAAACACAAGGTTTGGGTTACAGAAATGATTTGGTGCGAGGCTACGAACTTTATGTAATTGATGGACAAAGTTTTGGCTTGCTAAAAACTAATCTAAAATATCAGATGTTCGATAAAATCTTTGATTTAAGTCGCTATTTGAAGATAAAACAATTCAATACTTTGCCTATGGCAGCTTATATTAATACTTTTTTTGATGTCGGATACGTAAAAAATAATTTTCCCGAAATAAATAATACTAAATTTGCAGATAAATGGTTATTTGGTGGAGGAATTGGGCTTGATGTAGTGACTTGGTACAATGTGGTCGGTCGATTAAATTATTCAATCAATGCAGTAGGTGAAAAAAGGCTCTTTTTCAATATCTCACGAGAATTCTGATACCGCTCACTAAATTTATATGTTTTCACTCTGTATATTCTATTTAAAAAATATGAAGATTTGCTATTTTATTTTAACTTTGTTTATAGTTGCGTGTAGTAACCCAAAAAAAACAGAAACCGTGGAAGTTTTAAGCCCTCCCTCACCAAAGACCGCTACCTCGAGTAACGTTCAGAGGTTACTTAGTACCATATTTGGTACAGGCGAAGGTCTCCTCCGAGGTATACAATTTGGCGATGCCATTGTAGATGTTAAAAAGAAAGAAAAAGCCGAACTTTTTGAAGAAGAAGAAACCCACGTTGGCTACTCTTTTGATACTGATAACCTCGAAACAGTAGATATTCTCTACGAAAAAGACAAACAAAATCGTGTTTCAGGTATCGAACTGGATATTTATATGAATACCGATGCTTCAAATGATACACTTAAAAACGAATTAAGTAAACAATTTACTACACTTTACGGTCAGCCATTGGCTGGTACTGAAATTCCAACTTGGGAAATTAAGCCTAAAGGCAAAGTGAGTATCAAAGTTGTAAAAAACAAACTCGACAGAGGCTTAGAAGTTAAATTCACTCAAAGCTCGAAAGCTATCTGACAAGATAATATTTACTCGAAAACGCTTGATAGACTAATCATGTTTATTAAGCTTTTTTATTTTTAAATAATTGATTATAAACACTTTACGACTTTTATTTTAAGTGGAAAATACAAGATTCATAAATTGGCATAAATCTTGAACACGCTTATAATAAAGGTTGTTCTTTTAACTAAAACCAGCCTAACCCATATCATGGAAATCAAGAAAAAAAATATCATCAGCATAGTGCTGATGGGATGCTTGGCATTATATAGCTGCGAAGGCCCCGAAGGGCCACAAGGTTTAAAAGGCGACCAAGGCCCTCAAGGAATTCAAGGACTAAAAGGAGAAACAGGAGCAGCTGGTGCCACAGGAGCAACAGGTGCCACAGGGGCAACGGGTGCGACAGGAGCGGCCGGACCACAAGGGGCAACGGGTGCGGTTGGGCCACAAGGAGCAACTGGCCCCAAAGGTGACACGGGAGCAACTGGGGCTACTGGCTTACAGGGGCCAGCAGGGCCAGCGGGTAGTTCGGGAACTGGCACAACAATCAACGTTATTTACTCTGACTGGTTAACTCCCGCATTTGTCGATTGGCAGAAAATAACTGAAAAAAACTATTTATATAGTATTCTTGAAGCAAAAATCACACAAGACATTATTGATAAAGGAGTAGTGTTGGCGTATAGCCGCCAAGTTGCGAGCGGTCCAGCTTATCTATTACCGATGATACTTGAAACGAATTCTGGCCTGACCAATTATAATATAGCTGTGGCATTGGGAAAGGTAAATATCACATTTACTGAACTACTTGATATTAAGGGAAGACCAGCGGCTGGCTTACAGTACCGTTACGTTATCATTCCAGGAGGAGTAAAATCACGAGCTAATATTGATTATACAAACTTTGATGAGGTAGTGAAAGCCTTCGGAATACCGAGATAAAACATTAGGTTTTAAAAAATACTTTAAATTTGTCTGGAAATTAATTGCAAAAATGACGCTCAAAAGGCGTCTTTTTTGTTAGATTCACAATTCAACGCAGTTTATAAACGTTTGTTAGTTATGAAGTAAAAAACTACTGTTGTATATCTATCTCTTTTGGTCTTCTTTTTCTTCCCAAAGTCATCATTATTACTCCTGCTAAGATAATTGCCGAAGCCAGCATTGAGCGAGAAGTAAGGCGTTCGTTTAAAAAAATCCAACCTAAGAAAATAGCAACTACTGGGTTTACATACGCATACGTGGCCGTAAGCTGCGGTGGAGCATGATTTATCAACCAAACGTAGGCCGTATAACCCACATAAGAACCAATTATTATCAAATAGAGCATCGCCAGATATGTTTCAGTAGTCATATTCTGAAAGGCTCGTAATTGGTTTTTCTCGAAAACAAAACTCATTATTAGAGAGAAACAACCACCAACAACCATCTGAATAGCCGTTGATTGTAACGAATTGGGCAATACCAAATAAGGAGATTTGAGCGAACCAAAAGCCCAAGCAATCGACCCAAGAAAAACAATGACGGCAGGCAAAATAGGCACTTCTTGTTGGCCTATTTGTTGGGAGGGATTAAGCAAAACGGCCATTCCGACCAAACCCAAAATCAAACCGATTGCACCAACGAATGAGGGTTTTTCGTTGCTGAAAAACAAAAAATCAAGTAAAATCATCCATGCAGGAAGTGTAGCTACTAAAAGAGCAACTAAGCCCGAAGGCATGGTCATTAAAGCATAAGCCACTGCACAATTACCAACGCCACTCAAAAGTACACCAATAAATGCAGCATTTCGAGTTTCTTGAAGTGTTGGCATCCCTTGCCCTCGGAGTAGTGTAAAAGCAAATAAAAGCGAGCCGCCAATCAAAAATCGAGTGCAAGAAATAAGCATCGGAGGCAAAGTATGAAGGGCAAATTTGACACCCAAGTAAGTAGAACCCCAAACAACGTAAACGATTCCGAGGGCTATAAATATTTTTGTTCTTTCAGACATTGGAAGTTTTTTTTGTTACTGGTCATTAGATAAGAAATCAATAAATAACCGATAACCAGTAGCAAATAACTAAACACAAGTAGGACAAGTGCCTTGTACCAACATATTTACTTCGGTACGTTTGTAGCCTTCTGGCAAATTAATGGTAGGAATATGCACGCTTTCTATGCAAGTAGTATTGCCACACACCAAACATTTAAAATGTACGTGGTCGTGGTGATGGTTTTCGTGGCTACACTCCGAAACCTTGCACATGGCATATTTTGTACCGCCTTCATCGTCTAAAACTTTATGAACGATGCCTTTTTCGACAAAAGTTTTGAGTGTTCTATAAATTGTCACACGGTCGAAGCGTTGCCCAAACATTGCTTCCAAATCGCCATGCGAAAGTGCGTGGTTGTTGTTTTGGAAAGACTGTAGTATATCTGCCCGACAGCCTGTGTGGCGTAGGTCATATTCTTTGAGCGTATCTTTAGAAGGATTCATATCTGTCAACGGTTATTCGACCAGCAAATTTACGTTATCAAACTGTAATTTTACCAAGTTTGCATAAATTCCTTCCTCTCTTAGTATCAATTCTTCGTGATTGCCTGATTCGGCAATTTCACCATCTTTCAACACATAAATCGTATCTACATTTCTGATAGTAGCCAAGCGATGAGCAATAATAATTGTTGTGCGGTCTTTCATTAATTTATCCAAAGCATCCTGCACTAATTTTTCTGATTCAGAATCTAAAGCACTCGTGGCTTCATCAAGAATCAAAATCGAAGGGTCTTTCAAAATCGCACGGGCAATGGCTACACGCTGGCGTTGTCCACCCGAAAGTTTCACACCTCGCTCGCCCACAACTGTCTCAAATTTATCGGGGAACGATTCAATAAAATCATAAGCATTGGCTTTTTGAGCAGCATCCAACACTTCTTGGCGAGTAGCGTTGGGTTTTCCGTAAGCAATGTTTTCGTAGATTGTTCCGCCAAAAAGCATGACTTCTTGCGGCACAATGGCAATATTACTACGAAGTTCGGTTACATCTTGCGTAGCGATGTTTTTTCCATCAACCGTTATTTTTCCTTTTGTGAGTGGGTAAAGTCTCATCAAAAGTTGCACAATTGTAGATTTTCCGGCACCGCTATGGCCGACGATAGCTATTTTTTCGCCAGATTTGATTGAAAGTGTTAATTCCTTCAGAATCGTCACATCGGAGCGAGAAGGATACGCAAAACCTACTTTATCGAAAACAATGTTTCCATCGGCTTTCTTGAAAACTGGATTTTTGCTCACATCAACTTCTGATTCTTCGTCCAAAATCTCCAAAATTCTTTCTGATGCTCCAACCGTGCGTTGAATTTGGGCGTACATATCGCCCAAGCCGCCAACCGAACCACCAATAAAACCCGTATAAAGAATAAAAGTGAATAAATCTTGAAAGGCAAGTTCGCCCGAAAGTACCAAATTTCCACCGTACCAAACAACGCCCACAACGCCACCAAACAAAACTGATATGATAAACGAAATAAAACCACCTCTGAAAGTTGCCGCTTTGAGGGCGTAATCAACTACTCGCTGGATAGAAGTTCCGTAGCGATTTACTTCCAAACGTTCGTTGGTAAATGCTTTCACTACATTGACCGATTGCAGGGTTTCTTCTACTATTATATTTGTTTGAGCCAATTCGTCTTGAACTTTTTTAGAATTTTTTCTGATAAATTTACCAAAAACAATGGCCGCTACTACCAAAAACGGAAACGTAGAAAGCATAAAAAGCGTCAATTTTCCCGAAAGCATCGAAATCAAAATCACGCCGCCGACGAGCGTAAAAATTTGGCGGAAAAGCTCGGCAAGCGTAATAGAAAGTACATCTTGCAGTTGAGTAACATCCGATGTGATGCGGCTCATCAGCTCCCCTACTCGACTTTTTTCAAAAAACGTAATCGGTAAAGTGATAATTTTTGTATAAAGTTCTTGGCGTAAATCACGCATCGAACGCTCCGAAACTCTCGAAAAAGTATAAACTCGTAGAAACGAAAACAACGCTTGCATGATGAGCAAAGCCACGAAAAGGAATGTTACTTCGTTGAGTGTAAGGTTATTAGAAGAACTAAAAATATTTTGAAATTTTTGGATACCAATGTTTCCGCCCATCATGTTTGGCGTTTGCAGAGCCGCCGATGGATTTTTAGGAGAAACAATCGCTCCAACCATTTGTCCCATCAACAAAGGCACGCTCATTGAGGTGATTTGTGATAAAACCAAGAATAGAAAACCTATAGCAAAAGTGCCTTTGTAGGGCAACGTAAATCTAAAAATCTTTAATGCTTTCTTGAAACCTTCTTTTGTTACCTTTTTTTTATCTGCTTCCGAAACACCCGCACCAAAACTACTACTTCTTTTTGCCATGATTATTTACCTTACAACGGTCGTTAAAATTTGCCCATCAATATTCAAAATTACTCAATCTGAGCAGAAAATCATTAAAATTAATCTTCTAACTGCCCTTTGTATTTCGATTTCTCGAAAATATCACGGGCATTTGAGTTTTTCATCAAATCAATCAACGAAACTGAGGGGTTTTCGGTTCGGTAGCGGCTCACAATTCGCCAGCCAAGCCACTGTCCGATGCGACCTGGGCAGTCGTTGCCAACTTCAAAAACCTTTGGGCGGTCGCCGAGATATTTATCTTTTGTGCGGTCATTGGTTTCGTAGAGTAATTTATTATCAATAAAATGCCCCCAAACCAAATCTTGCGAGTTCCAAGTTTTGGTCATGTTTGAGTCAGCGTAAGCAATCACGAGCGAATCGGCCACATCGGGCAGCATCGCACGAGTAAATTCGTAGCTTTTTCCATAATAAATCATGTCACTCAAAAGCGTATGGTCATTTAGGTCAATGCTATTATATTTTTTTGAAAGAATAGTAAGGATTGACGGCACGATGTAAGGCTTATCAAATCGTTGTAAAAGATAAAGCGGATATTGCGGACGATACTTTGCTTTGGGTCCCAAAAAAGTTTCCAGCGGTATCACAATCATATCGTTCGACACCATTAATTCTAAATCAAGTGCCGTAAAAACTGTAATAATTTGTGGCTCTTTAAAATCGGGATAATAGAATTTTATATGCTTAAAAGCAGCCTCAAGTTGTGTTTTCAAATCAGCAAGATTTCCAAACGACCTCTTCGTATCTTCGTAAAACGCTTGAGTATCTAAGTTATTATGAATCAAAAACAGTCGATTGATAAGAGCGGTGTCTTCGGGAGAAGTCTGATAAAACTGACTAACAAACTTGGTGTTTTTCAACAAAAAACCTTTGATTTGTTCTTTAGTTTTTAGCTGCATCATTGCCTCGTCAAATCTCTTGAGGTCAACCTTTACTGAGATATTAGAAGTATCAACGGTTTCGGAATTTTGGCAAGATAATAAAAATGAAAGTCCAATAAATAATCCAACGGTAGCAGAGCAGAGAGAATGTAATTTCATAAATAGTCAAATATTTTTTTTAAAAAACGCACAAAAATAGATAAATATTTGCCCTGTATCATCTATTTTTGTAAGATTGTAGTTCAAATACAAATTTGCAGGAAGCTTGATTGCTAAAAATCAGGTGAATTATAAAACCCTTAATTAACCACATACAATGTTTCATGTAAACTTTTCGGCTAAGCATTTTATTAATAAAATGCTTCTAATTGGCATTTGTTTTTGTTCATCACAAGTAATTGCTCAAAAAAGTGCAAAGGTTCAAAAGGGGGGAAATCGTGTTGATGCTCTTATTCAGAGAAATCGTAAACTCACCAATGACATTAATGCTCTCAATCAATTATTGGCCAGACAAAGTAATCAAATACTTTCGCAAGAAGGTATTGCCAATTACTACAAGTCAATATTGAAAACATCAAGAGATTCAACGGCGACTGTTTCGAGTACTTGTCTTGAGTACAAAGAAAAAACTGAGGCTGAACTAACTTCACTAAAAACTGCTTTTGCCGATTCGATGGAGCTTTTCCAAGAATTCAGAAAACAAGCACTCAAAGATAAAAACCGAATTGTAAAAGATACCAATGTTGTGAGAGTTTATACCATGCCCTACGACCAAGTGCGTGTGCGTGTACTCCGCAAAATTTTGGATGAAGGCATCGGTTTAGTAATTGAACGTAATACTGACGAAGGATTTTTGGTATCAAAAGTATTCAAAGACCGCAAAACCAAAGGCCTTTTCAAGAAAACCATCGAAACACGAGTGGATTGCGACATAAAAATGGTTCAGCACCCTTACGAAGATAATAAAACGCTGTTTTATACTTCAACAAGAGTGCAAGAAAAATCAAAAAAAGATAGCCAGTTTATAGAATTGACTGATGGTAAAGTAATTAAAGATTACCAGAAAAAACTTTTAAAATTCTTTGATGATTTTTTGGTAGGAAATTCAATCAAATAAGCCGAGAACAAGCTGATAGCTACGTAGATATTATCAAGCCCATGCCTCAAACGTGGGCTTTTTTAGGTACTCACCGAAAGTCAGACCGAAGTTTAGGAAGCAAAAAGCCACATTTGGCATAAAACTTGTTAAAATACGATAATATATCAACTGGATTTCCTTGATAATCTATACGAATCTGCTTATTTTTGCACCTCAATTTTTTTGGAAAAATTAAAGAAAATTGATAAGCATTCGAAAACAAGTAATTTTACTGAGTAAATCTCAGGTATTTGAAAGCCTGTTTCGAGTTTAATTATCAGCTAATTAAACATCAATCATTAAACATTAATCATTGTGCGAAAGCACTCAATCCTAAAAGTCCAGTAATAAATTAGAAAAACAAATGGCTTTAATTAACAAAATTCGTGAACGTTCAGGTGTTGCAGTCGTAGTTATCGCAATTGCACTCATTTTATTCATTGTCGGAGGAGATTTATTCGGAGGAAATGGTAAAGGTGGCTTGTTTAGTAGTAATGATAATAAAATTGGTGAAATTGCAGGTACCAGTATTGACTACCAAGCATTTCAGGCAAAATTAGATGTAGCTCGTGCCAATTATGAGCAACAAGCTGGAAGAGCTTTGCAAGAGCAAGAAATTCAGCAATTACGCAGCCAAGTTTGGGAACAAATGATTTTTGACATTACTTACAAAGCCGAATTCGAGAAACTCGGTTTGAGAGTTACGCCAGATGAGCTTCGTGAAATGGTACAAGGCACTAAAAACCTTAGTCCAATCATTAAACAGCAATTTACTGACCCACAAACAGGACAATATGACCGTAATCGCCACATTGAGTTTATCAATGCAGCGGCATCGAACCAATTGCCAGCTCAACAAAAACTCGCTTGGGACCAAATCAAGGAACAAGCAATTCAACAACGTTTGTTGGAGAAATACAATGCTTTACTTGCTTCATCTTCGTACGTAACAACTGCCGAAGCTAAAAGAGAATACGATGCAACGGCAACTAAAGCAGATGCTCGTTATTTGTATGTACCTTTCACAAGCATCATCGACACTACTATCAAGGTAACTGATAGCCAATTGTCAGATTATTTGAGCAAACACAAAGAAGAATTTAAAGGATACGATAGTCGCTCATTTGATTACACAGTATTTCAGGTGATGCCAACCAAAGAAGATAGTGCTGCTTTATACGAAGACATTAAGACTTATGCTAAAGGTTTAGCCGCTGCTCCCAACGCAAAATCGTACGCTGAACTTAATTCTGATAGCCGTGTGCCTTACGAGCGTAGTGCCAACGAATTGACTCCAACATTGAAAGCTGCTCTGGCAACTGCCATTCAAGGTGCAGTTATCGGGCCATTCAAAGAAGAAAATACTTATTCGATTTATAAATACGAAGGAATTGCAACAGACTCACTTTATACAGCTCGTGCAAGCCATATTTTAATCCGTGCCGAAAAAACCGCTCCAGATTCAGTAAAAGCTATTGCTCGTGCGAAAGCACAAGACATTT
>JBKBSS010000001.1:0-40785 GCA_046291385.1 Emticicia sp.
TTTTTTTCCAAAGCGAATCCATAGCTGAGTTTTAATAGAGTTATTATAGGCTGATAATCAATATATTACAACGTTGGAACGTTGATAACGCCGCTGCGGTTGTTAATGTTCTAAATTCTCATAACTTGTTGATTATCAATCAATAATAACTCTAATCATTAAGTTTTTAAATCTGTCTTTCTTTTCGCAAGAAATAAGTGGCAGATTATTGCAAACATTGATTATTTCAAAACTTCCATTTCGTTGATTTCTGGACCACCGCCACGATTTGCCGAACCTGCTACCGAATAAACTTTTCCGCCAACAACCGCCGCACCCGTGCCATGTCGTCCTTGTTTGAGTTTAGGGAAAGGAACCCACTGCATTTTTTTAGTATCAAAGGCTTCAACTTCGCTGTGAGAAGGTACTTGGGCTGAACTTTCCCCCCCAATGACTAAAAGTTTATCGCCAAACGTTACTGATGAATTTCCTGCTCGTTGCGTTGGTAAATTCAGTTCATTTGGAAGTGTTTTCCATGATTTTTTCTTGAAATCATAGACATCAACGGCTCCTTCGGTCAGATTTAATACTTGGTTGATACGAGCCGTTGAGCGTCGACCGCCTGCTAAGTATAATTTATCATTCACGACGGCTACACTCACGTGGTCACGTAGGTGAGGAGCATCGGCCAGTTTTACCCACGTATTGGTTTTTGGGTCGTATTCGTCGAGCCATGCTACGTGGCCGTCCCAGTGTCCATCTAAAATTCCGCAAACCGAATAAATCTTATTTTTATAAACCACACAGCCCGCCGAACCACGCAAACGGTCTTTCGGAATTTCGGGACCAACTCGCCATTCACCTTTTTCGAGATTATAAATGTAGATATTCGGAATTGGAGTTTCGTGCGGATATTGTCCAGTCAATGCCATCATCACATAAACTTCGCCATTATACGTAACGGCTTGTAAATGATGTATTTCGAGTGGAGTTTCAACCGATTTAGTCCAAGTTTGGGTTTTGATGTCGTAAATTTCGGTGGGTTTTATGCCTCGTCCGCCCAGCAACACCAATTTATTGCCAACAGCGGTCATGGTATTTTCGTGGCGATTGGTGCAGGTAGTGGTTGGGGTCATTACTTCCCAATCTTGTGATTTAACTGTTAAAGTGGTTGTAGTAAGAGCCGTAAATAATGTGAAGCGAACAAAAGATTTTTTTGTCATTGATTAGTTTCCTTTAAAGTGGTTGATTGAGCAAGCAATTTAACGAAAATATTCGTTTTTTGCAGTGATATGCGACGATGAAAGTTTTTGTGTGGATGAGATTTTATAGATTTTTGAAAAAAACAATGTTAGCAGAATCTGAAAAGCTAAAAGAATATTTTTATCTAAATTGTTTAGGTTTCAGTTTTTGAGCAGCGAGTTCGGCAATTTCGTTGATTCGTTTTTGTCGAGTTGTTTGCTGTTTGGCAAGCACCAACCATTGCAAAATGGCCTTTCTTGCAACCACTCTCTCCAATCGACTTGGTTTGTTGGATAAAAGGTTTCTATTTCTTCTTTTTTGTGCATTAATTATTTTTGAGTATTGAATAATTTAATGGTATAATCAAGCAATTTTTGGTTGCCATATTTTCCATGTCCAGGAACTACAATTTTTACATTTGGGTAGGCGTTTTTCACTTTTTCGACCGTATTTGACCATTCTGCCAGATTGGCATCGCCTAAATAACCCTTACTTGCCTTTAATTCTTTGACCAAACAACCCCCAAACATAACGTTTTCACTTGGAAAATAACCTACGACATTATCTTTGGTGTGTCCTTCTCCGAAAAACTTGGCTGTAATATTTTCATTGCCCACCTTTAGTTCAAGAGAATCTCTGAAGCCATTTTGAGGAATAACATAATTTTTCTCTTTGGCCAATTCAATTGTTTTAAAATTGGCATAAGAAGGAATATTATTATCATGAAAAGCTTTTAAACCACCCAAACAATCATCATGAAAATGGGTTGGAATGACTGCATTTATTTTGCAATGAAGCGTTTCTTTTACCCATTTGATTAGTTCTTCAGCACTTTTATCGTTGGTTGGCGTATCAAAAACAATGACTTCATTGTTATCTCTTACGAATAAACCATTGCATGGCACATAACCAAAATCATTGGTTTGCAAGAATGAAACATGTTTAAATGAATTTTCGGAAATTTGGGCGATAACTAAAGTGCTGGTTTTGTAAATCTCTTTTGGCTTGAATTGGACTTTTTTTTGAGCAAAAGAATGAAGGCCCATTATTGAGATTACTGTGATTAGGAAGGTTTTAGTGATAGCTTTCATTTGTTTGTGTTTTGGAGTGGTTAACGGTTTGTTGCTACAAGATGTTGGTGACTTTGAACTGCACTGAGTTTAATATGAAGCATAAAGCTTTCTTTTATTAGTGAACCAAACCACCAATCTCTGGTAACTATGTTGTACATTCGTACTTTTATAATTTATTTTTCACAACTCTTATTTTGTTCTTTATCACATTAAACATACTTTTTGCTAACAGATAAACATCAGATGAGCCTTTCGAAGGTCTTCCGTTTTCGTTTTGTTTAAAATTTTCTTCAGCATTTTTAATGGCTTCTTCTATATAAATAGGATGTTTTCTTGAATCAAATCCGCCACCATAACTTTCATTAACTTTTTGCTTCCAACTTTTACAAATTTCATCTAATTCAAATTTTTTAAGTTTTTCATTTTTATGGAAAAACAACCAAACTTCAAAGCAAGGATTACTTTCAGCAACAAACCAATTGTCTTTTACCTTACAATCTGCTTTAATCTGGTTTATTTGCTCTTCTCGACTGTTTGATTTATCTGGGTCAGTATCTAAAACAATCCAAATCTCATCATTTTCTTGTAATGTAAATTTTGGTTTGTCTCCACTAAATGAGTTTTCGGCTAACTCGAAGAGACCTTTAGGTGAGTTGTCGTCATTTGGACTTAATTTATGAATTTCAACATTGATTCGTGAATCAATTCCTTCAAAATATTTGAAATACTCATATTCTCTCTCTTTACCTTCACAGAAAATATAGAGGCTTTTTGCTTCTCTACTTGGAGCTTCTCTTTCAAAAAGTCTATTTGTTAAAATCATAGTCGTGCCATTTTAAGTCTTCTAAATTTCCTAAGAAAGGAATCGAACCATATCTGCCACTGAGATACCCTTTTCTAATGTCAATGGTTTTATGTTCTTTAAAATCACTCAATGAATACAAATCAGTAGAACCATTTAAATCCTTTTCAGCAAACCAAATTTCATCTTGCCTAAATATTTCTTGGTCTAATAAGTTAGATTCGTGTGTTGTAAATATCAATTGTCCTCGTGTTTTGTTGTCTAAAGAGAATTTTTTTACAAGTTCTTTAATTAAAAGAGGATGTATACTTCTTTCTATTTCGTCAACTATGTACACTTTTTCTGATGAAATTACATTCTTGAATGCTGGTACAAAATCTAATAATCTTACAGTGCCATCTGATTCTTCATCCAAATCAAAAAAAGCAGAATTATTACTTGAAGAATGCTCAACCTTTAAGGTTTTTACCCAAATTATGTCATTCTCCTTTACTATAATTAATTCATCTCCACGTTTGCTTTTTAGCCCTATCATTTTTTTGGGAGAGTCTTCTACCTTTTTTATTAGCTTATCAAGCTCATTCTCATTATCTTCTCCGAAGAATTCTCGAATATTCTTTTTTTCAGTTCCTAATGATTTAATTCCAATATTAAAAGAACACATTAAATCCTCTGCATATTTTTTAAATTCAATATCAGTATCAATTTTATGTGCTAATGCACTTGGTTTTGAATCTGGCGTTATGATTTGTAGAGTTTCAGAGAACCATTCATAAGCTTTTTTTACATCTTTTAAGAATTTGTTATCTCTATTTGATAATAACTTTAAAACAGGTTCATTTGGTTTTATAAATTCCTCTAACAAGACAGTTTTGAGAACTTGACTTTTTTCATCATTTTCAAAGTCATCCAAAAATTTAATTGTAGTGTCTTCGTTTACGGTTTTTCTTTCAAAAATCAACTTGTCTTCTTTCTTTCCTAAACCAGACACATACAATTCTTCGGTTGAAATTTTGTCCTCAGAAAGTACGATTCCGTAATATAGAGGTGTGTTGTCTTGAATAAATTCTATAGCAAGAATTTGCTCCTTTTTACTCCCGAATTTATATTGTGTATCTTTTAATCTAAACGGGATTTCCTCTCGGGTAATTAATTTTTGAAATAGATACAAAGATTTAATCAAATTTGATTTTCCAGCACCATTTGCTCCATAAATCGACGAAATTTTGAGTATCTCAAATTCATCTACACTATACTTGTGGTCTTGTAGAGTCTTTAGTCTTTTATTGGGTATAGTAGTAAACTCTTTTCTTTCACCAAAAGAGAACATATTTTCTAATACAAATCTTATCAACATAATTTTGCGTGATTATTTCACGCAAACATACAAAATTGTCTTTTGAGAATCAATTAGAACTTGTTAATAATTTACTTAAAGCTGAAAATTTACGTAAAGTACAAACATTAATTATATGAAGCTTTTGAAGTACTTTTTGTATTTACTTTACTTAATTTATCATTTTACTCTCATACCGTCATCAAATACTCCACCAAAATCCCCTCAATTTTTTCGAGTTTTCCAATCACTTGGTTGGTTAGTGTTTTTCTAAATTCGAGTTCCATAGTGCATTGATTATCGTAGGTTTGATTTCTGATTTTCAAACTAAATTCTTTCACAATCTTCATTACATCATTCATTTGCACGAATTCAAAACTCACCTTATAAACATCATTGACAGTCTTTTCGATAATATCGGCTACCGTCAAAGCCTCAACGGTTGCGGATTTATAGGCATTTATTAAACCTGGTACACCCAAAAGCGTTCCGCCAAAATACCGAACCACCACCACCAAAATATTGGTAATATCTTGCGAGAGTAATGTATTCAAAATTGGTCTGCCAGCCGTACCCGAAGGTTCGCCGTCATCATTTACTCTAAAATTACTGCGGTCGAGTCCCAAACGATAAGCGTAGCAATGATGCACAGCCTTGAAATGCTCTTTTTTAAGGCTTTCGACTAATGATTTTACCTCGTTTTCGTGTTCGATAGGGTAGGCGTAAGCCAAAAACTTACTACCTCTATCTTTAAATAAACCCTCTACGGGAGCTTTGATGGTTTTATAAGTATCTTCAAAAAGCATGAAAAATGTGGAGCGAACCGAGCCCTCGGATGGCTCCAGATTCGCATGGTAAGTCGTAGAAAAATTAAAAACTTTGTAAACTATCTGATTCGACAATATCTTTGTTTTTAGTACCTTTTTGTGCCAATTCGAGCATTGCTTGAGCTACTTTTTCGCCAGCAATTACTTTATATTTATCAGGCATGAGCGGTGCAAAGAATTCCATGAACACCTTTCCGATTTTTTCGCCCATGCGTGGATTTTCACGTTCGCCCGCCAACATTGATGGACGTACAATAATGAGCGTTGAATAACGCAAATCGCTCAATGCTTTCTCAATTTCACCTTTTACTCGGCTGTAATAAACCAAAGATTTTTCGTCAGCACCCATTGATGATACAAACAAAAATTGTTTTGCACCGTTGACAAGTCCAGCTTTGGCAAAATTGAGTGGATAGGTAAAATCAACTTTGTGGAAAGCTTCTTTAGAGCCAGCTTGCTTCATGGTTGTGCCGAGACAGCAGAAAATATCATCAGCTACGATTTTTGAAGCATCCAAATTATCAAAATCCATCACAATTTGTTCGAGTTTTGGATGAATGATATTGAGCGGTTTTCTGACAATGACGCTGACTTTTTCGTAATAATTACTTGCTAAAAGTTTGTTGGTCAGGTGTTTGCCAATTAAGCCAGATGCTCCGACTACGAGTGCTGTTTTCATATTTTTTGTTTAACAAATTATCTTCTTTTATTGAAATCAACGGTGTGGTAGCCAACGAGTTTTTCGGCACGAGCCGTGACGGGGCGGTGATAAATAAAGATTTCGTAAGTATTCTGAGTTTCGCCAAAATTTCCTTCAAAATACACTTCATCGGTGGTTTTATTAGGTTTTTGAGTCACGAAATCGTAATTATACACACCTTGTTTTAGTCGAATGGTGGCCGTGTAGCCGCCAAAATTATTGTCGTAAACCATTTCATTGGTTTTATCGAGTCGCCAATCGTTGAAACTTCCGTTGACATAAACTTTCTCGTTGGCATCTTCCAATTCGTGGGTTTTTAGTCCAAAAGTTATGTAAATATAGTCAGAATCTACCGAACCATCGGAGCCTTCTCGGTTGTCAACCACATAGTTTCCATCAAAATCATTCGATTCGATGTAGGTAGTTTCGCTGCGATTGTTTTGCGGTGAAACCCACATTTCATCTTCTTTTCCTCGTTTGGTTTGGGCAATATATTGTCCATTATAATTGGTACTTCGGGTATCGAAAAAACGAAATTCATTGCCCGCAGGAAATACATTTTCATCATCAAAAAAACGAAATTCGAGTTTCGACATACTTTCATTGACACTAAATGCTTTCAGATTTCGCACGGTTTTATCCCAACGAAAATTCTGACGAATGATAATTTTTAATTCATCTCGTGGCGACATCAGTCGGTATCCACCATAATTTACTTCAAAATCAACTTGTTGGTGAGTTTTATATTTTTGAGGTGCTTGTGCTTGCCGAACTGTACCGAACGTTCCAACTTGAGGTTCGTAAACCATAAAACGTTTGCTAAAAACGATGTCCTCTTTTCTCCGTCCACGCCAAGCTACGAGTAGATAATTTCCCGAAAGTAAAACTTTTGGGATTTCGATTTTATAATGATAATAAGGAACTTTTGTCGTGCGTGAAACTTGATAATCGTTGATAATCAAGTCGTTATATTCGGGCATATATTCGATTTCTGACAAAACCGATTGTTTCCAATCGTACGTACAATGCAAGATTTTTACGTGGTATTGCTCGTAATTGGCATTCAAATCATCGAATTCGAGCCAAAGATTTTTAGAATCATTGAGTGATAAAACGGGTGGATTGAGCGTTCGAGCTGCATCATTGGCATCGCCAACGAGTGGATAAAGTAAGACAGTTTTTATGTTGGCTTCGTAAGTATAATCTTCAAACCGAAGAGCTTTTTCTTGTCCGAAAACGACGAAATTAATTAGAAAAAGTAATGAAAAAAAAGGTTTTCGCATGGAATTAATTATTTTTTCAAAGCTAACGATTTTTTATTGAAATTATTGGTGGCTTTACTTTTCAACTGCTTAAAAACAATTGTGGCACAACTTTTCAGCCGTGCCACAATTTATTATCAATTCGGTGGTTGAGCGGATCGGACTGCCGACGCAGCCGAAACCACTGAGTGAATCGGACTGCCGACGCAGCCGAAGCATTAGCTTTTCTTTTTCTTAGCAGGAACTGTGGCTGGAGAAACAACAGCAGCAGGAATCTTAGCTTTTATTTCGTTGATACCTTTTTCGATACCATCTTTGAAGAATTGGTATGAGCCATCACCAGCACCGAGAGATTGAGCTTTCAAGGCAGAACCAAGAGCATCCGACGATTTTCCGAGTCTATCCAAGATTTGAGCTTTAATCCAGTTGTTACGGAAGTTTTCACGCAAAGCCAAAGATTTATCAACCAAAACCAAAGCTTTGTTCAAATCCATTCCTTTTTGCAACATGTAATCGGCTGCTTGTTGGAAAGTATTTGAGGCTTCAATGTTTTTTTGATTAACCGCATTTTCGATGGCGGCGGCATTATCAACACCAATAGCTAACGAAATTTTTGTTTTTTCCCAAGAGAAACTCAAGGTTGCACCATCATCTTTTACATCCGAAAAATCGAAAGTCAAAGTTTCTACCGCTGGAACATCTTGTGGGCGGGTCGTTACACGTAAAACATCATCAGATGCAGAGTAGTTTTGTTCGGTTACGTTCAGGTTTTTACTAAAAATAACCGTCCAGTTAGTTTGAGTTGGAATCGACATGATGGCGTATTTTCCAGCTTTCAAAACTTGACCTTGAACTGTAATATCACCAGTTGTTTCGATTTTTGTAGAACTATTTGCACCTGTACGATATACCTTATCGAACGGAATTAATTTGCCAAAAACTTCACGACCTTTCAATGATGGACGAGAATAATCAATTGAGATTTTTGTTACACCAACCACTTGCGAGATTGCCGCACCTGGGCTTGGAGCTGGAGTGATTTGTGCAAAAATTAAAGTACTTGATAATAAGCAACTTAAAGCTAATAAAGCAGTTTTTTTCATTGGATATACTGATTTTGTTGATTTGATGAACTAAATTCGTGCAAATCTACGTATAAAACTCCAAAAATGCACCGAAAAATAATACTTGATTTGCTCGAAAAGTATTCTCCGATTGATGAAAACGAGTTGAAAATGAGAAACGAAACGATTGAGTTTGTGAAAGCAAATGAAGATTGTTTCAAGCGTGAATTATTGATTGGCCACGTGACAGGCTCGGCTTGGATTGTCAACGATGCTCGAACGCACGTTTTGATGATGCACCACCGAAAACTCAATCAATGGTTTCAGCCTGGCGGACATTGCGACGGCGACCCTGATGTTTTGAATGTTGCGTTGAAAGAAGCCAACGAAGAAACTGGACTTGAAAATTTGAAAGTGGTGAATGGCGAAATTTATGATGTGGATGTGCATCAGATTCCAGAACGAAAAGGTGTGCCAGCACATTATCATTACGATGTTCGTTTTTTGATTGAAGCCGATATGAACGAGCCATTAATCGTCACCGAAGAATCAAATGATTTAGCGTGGGTTTCGCTCGAAAAAATTGCCGAACACAATGATTCTGAATCTATTATGCGTATGGCGAGAAAAATGAAATAATTTAGAAACCTGTGAGGTTTTGAACGGTGCGACGATTCGCAACCTCACAGGTTTTAAGGAGTTTTATCGAATGATTTTAGTCGAATATTTTAGGTTTTCGGCAGTTACTTTCAAAATTACATTGGAAAGTGGTAAATCATTGATGTCTGGAAGTGTGATTTTACTTTCTTTGCTACTCAAAGTCCACAACGTTTTTCCTGTCAAATCAGTTATCGAATATTCAAAATTTGTGCCTGCATCATTTTTCAACACCCAAACTTTTGTACTCGAACCATCATTGATTGGGTTCGGAAAAACTATCACTTCTTGTCCCGATTTTTTTAATTCATTTATCAAAGATTCTAATTCTGCCAATTCGTAAGCCTTATCAAAATTCGGAATTCCGAAACCAACTCTGTTGTCAGGGTTTGTGTATTGGCTTGCTGAGCGAATCAAATATTCTCTTACTTGCATATTAGTTAAAGTGGGAAATGCTTGCCAAAAACTTGCGGCAAAACCTGCCAATAATGGCGAAGAAAACGATGTGCCATTGCCCGCTCCGATAGCTCCATTTGTATTTCCAATGACAGTTCCTACTCCTTGTGCCGAAAGTTCTGGTTTTACCCTGCCATCAGCCGATGGGCCGAATGAACTAAACGATGCAATATTTTGCGTGCCAGTAACTGCCCCAACCGCAATAATTGAATCGGCATCGGCGGGTGTACCCACATATTTCCAACTTCCGCTGCCTTCATTTCCTGCCGAAGCTACGACCAAAATTCCAGCTTGTGCTGCCCAATCTGCCGCACGAGTAGCCAAAGCACGGTCGCCGTTCATATCGGTATATTTATAATCTTGGACTGGATTATCGAAAGTTGTATAGCCCAGTGAAGTATTGATTACGTCAACGCCCACACTATCAGCCATTTCGGCACCGAAAAGCCAGTTGGCTTCTTCTCTTTTTGTTTCTGAGGCAACATCTTCGGTCGTTAATAATAAATAACTTGCTTTGTGGGCCGTTCCTACAATTCTACCATTTTCAAAAGCCGCCATGCACGACAAAACGTTCGTTCCGTGGCTGTGGTCGTTATAAACATTTGTTTCATTATTTACAAAATCCCAAGTACCGATAACTCTTTTATCATTAAACAAATCATTGAAAAAGGTCAATCTGTTGGCATTCAAAAAACCAGAATCTAAAACTCCAATTAGCATTCCTTCACCACGATAGCCTTTGGTGTGCATTTTATCCGCACCGAGCATGGCAAGTTGCGTTTGAGAAAGTCCGTTATCTAAAACGCCTTCATTACCAAATTTATCTTTTGTTTTTGCAGTTTGACTTTCCGCATTCAATCGAGTATTTCTAATATCTCCTGTTCCTTCTAAGCCTCGAACAAACGAAAGATTCAAAATTTTTGTCAAAGTCGTGGCATCGGTTTGAACTAAAGCACCATTTATCCAACGAGATTTGTATAAGATTTTTGCTCCAGTTTTTGAAATTTCTGACAAATAATTGGGGTTAGGAGGGAGGTCTCGCTCAGTAATGGCTATTTTTTGATTTTCACGGCGTTTAATTGAGCGGTCAGAAAGAAACTCTTTTGGGCGTGAAACTGAATACGGTGAATTTGCTTTGTCTTTAAAAAGTACAAAGTATTGATTTTGGGCGAAGGTTGTGAAGGAGGTAAATATGAGTAAACTGAGTATAAGACGTTTCATAAGCTAATGGTAAAGGTTTCAATGTATAACGAAATAAAAGTTGAAATCTTTTATCAAAAAACGAAAGGCTACCTAATATTTTGAATTTAAGTAGCCTTTCTTTATTTATGATTGCGAAGTGGAACCGTCCGACGGCTCGCCCCGCAGTTTAGATTGATGCTTGTGCTTGTTCAAAAACAGAATTTTGATTGAAACTTTTCAATATCCAACCGCCGCCCACAACATCATCTCCTTCATAGAAAACTGCTGCTTGGCCTGGAGCGATTCCGCT
The DNA here is from genome assembly GCA_046291385.1 of Emticicia sp. Classification (GTDB taxonomy): domain Bacteria; phylum Bacteroidota; class Bacteroidia; order Cytophagales; family Spirosomataceae; genus Emticicia. The sequence continues at coordinate 10,891 of JBKBSS010000001.1, forward strand.
GACGGGTTCGTTGAAAATCACTTTCATTTTATCACCTTCTTGCGTGATTGTGGCTGGCGAACCGTCGTGTTTGTATCTGATTTTGGTATTTGTTTCCAAACTCATACCATTCAAATCGGCGTATTTTTGCATAACGATTTTGCCAACCATCATACCATCTTTATCCAAAGATTTTTCGTGACCCAGCACAACCTCGTTAGTATCTTTTCTGATTTCGGTTACAAACATCGGTGTTCCGAAAGCAATTCCGAGACCTTTTCTTTGTCCAATCGTATAAAAAGGATAACCTTCGTGCTTGCCGACTACTTTTCCATCTTCCAAAACAAAATTTCCGCCTTTTACTCTTTCTTCCAAACCTTCAACTCGGCGTTTCAAGAAACCTCGGTAATCGTTATCTGGTACAAAACATATTTCGTAAGATTCTTTTTTATTGACCAAATCATAAAATTCTTTTTGCGTTGCCATTTCTCGAATTTCTGATTTTTTTAAATATCCTAAAGGTAATTTTGTCCGAGCCAAGCTTTCTTGCGAAACACCCCAAAGTACATAACTTTGGTCTTTCCAAGTATCAGTTCCTTTCGAGATAATGTATCTTGAGTTCTCTTCACGCACGTTGGCGTAGTGTCCAGTTGCTATAAATTCGCAATCAAGTTTATCGGCACGGCGAAGCAATGAGTCCCATTTGATGTGCGTATTACATAATACGCATGGATTTGGTGTGCGACCTTCCAAATATTCGCCAGTGAAGTGGTCGATTACGTAATCGCCAAATTCTTCACGAATGTCCAATATATAATGTGGGAAACCTAAATTTACGGCAATGTTTCGGGCGTCGTTGATGGAGTCGAGGCTGCAACATCCAGTTTCTTTTTTACTGCCGCCCGATGAAGCATAATCCCATGTTTTCATGGTCATGCCAATAACTTCGTAGCCTTCTTCGTGGAGCATTACTGCTGCCAAAGAACTGTCGATGCCGCCGCTCATGGCGACTAAAATTCTTCCGTGTTTGCTCATTTTGTTTACTGCGTTGGTTCAAAGCCAACCGTTTTAGTGCTTTCGCACAATTAAGAATTAAGAATGTAGAATTGTTTATTCTGCAAAATTACTCAACAGAATTTGATTATGAATAGTTCTGAGGTAATTTTGAGCCAAAGAATTAGAATTGAACTTCGACTTCGCTCAGTTACCGACTTCAACTTCATTTGGTAACTGAGCGGAGTCAAAGTTCCGAAATCGTAAATTATATAGGTAATGTCATTAAAAACACTCGTAAAAGTAAGTAATATAACCAATTTGTCGGATGCACGTTATTGTGCGGGTATGGGCGTGGAAATGATTGGTTTTGTGATGGATAAATTTTCGGCTGATTATACTTCACCCGAAAAAATGAAAGAAATAAAATCTTGGGTGGCAGGTGTGCAGATTGTTGGAGAAACCCAAAGTGCTGAATATGAAGAAGTAAAGGCTTTGGTTGAGGCTTATGAAATTGATGTTTTACAAATTTCAGAAGCTGGACTTTTGCCACAAGTTGCCGATTTGGGGAAACCAATTATCTTGAAACTCGAATTTGAGAGTGCTTACCTTGAAGATTATTTAGAGCGATATTCACAATTTGTAGAATTCTTTTTGGTAGATGGGGGGGATTTCTCAGATTTTGCTCGTTATACGCTTAAAGAATATTCGGTCAATTATCCAATAGTTTTAGATTTTGGAATCACTGCCGAAAATGTAAATGAACTTCTCGAAGAAATGCAAATCAAAGGAATTGCATTGAAAGGAAGCAACGAAATTCGCCCAGGTTATAAAGATTATGACGAATTGAGCGAAATTCTGGAGGTTTTGGAAGAAGATTGATGCTTTCGTAATTTTTTTGTAAATTGTTGAAGCTTGTTTTCTTTCATTAAATTTCAACAATTTGCAAAACCTTCAACCATTCCAACCCCAAAATCCACCATTCCTACATTTAGTTTTTCAAAATCCTCATCAAAAAAATCCCTTTGACATTATTTTTTTCCATTCATGTAGTTTGCATTACATAGTACCGTCTTTAGCCTATATCTTTGTTTCATAATCTCACCCCCCGCCCCTAAAGGGGAGTGAAAAAACAACTAAAACAAAATTCCCCTTTAGGGGTTAGGGGTAACATAAGACAATGGAAAAGCGACTTTTTAGAATTAAATCAAACAAAATGATTGGTGGTGTAGCGGCTGGTTTAGCTGAGTATTTCAATCTCGATGTAACACTCGTACGTGTATTGTTGGTAGTAGCATTTTTTGCTCCGATTCCTGCAATTATCCCATACATTGTTCTCTGGATTGTGATGCCAACCAAAGAATCTCAAATGACAACTGTTAATTATACACCAGTAAATTGACAACCTCAAAGGAAGACTTCCCTCTAAGGGAAGTCTTCCTTAAAATAGAATATTAAAAATATGGAAAAGAAATTATATAGAATCAAAAACCGTCAGGCGATGCTCGGTGGAGTTTCGCAAGGTTTATCCGAATATTTTAATATGGATGTTACTCTAATTCGAGTAGTTTTTGTATTATTGTTTTTTACTCCTGTACCCGCATTTTTTGCCTACTTTATTTTGTGGGTAGTTTTACCCGTGAAATACGATTATGGTTTTGCTGGAGTAGGAGACTCGCAAGCGTTTAATTCAACTAATGATATTAATTCTCAAACTTCAAACTTTACTCTTATGAGCAGTCACAATCAAAAAAACAATTTAGTAGGTGGTGCCGTACTTATTATCTTGGGTATTATTTTTTCGTTCAAGACATTTTTTCACATCAACTTATTCCGTTACATCGGTCAAATGTGGCCTTTGATTTTGATTGGTATTGGCGTTTGGCTCATCATTAGAGATAGAAAAGACGATAATTTTACCAATTTTACGAATAACGATAGTTCTTCAAGTTTGTAAAATAAACATATAAATCCTGTAAGATTTCAAACAACTTGCAGGATTTTTTATTTCAAATCACAATTTTTTAATCAAAATAAAAGTATGGAACGTAAAAGTAATATTTTCTGGGGAGTGATACTTATCGTGTTGGGCTTCCTGTTTCTCGGTACAAATCTTGATTGGTTTGAGTTAAACTGGTCATTCCGAAAAATCGCTCAATTTTGGCCAATTATGCTGATTTTGGCTGGCGTTGCTGCATTTTTTAATCAGAAAAAGAGTATTTATAATGCTACTTCGGCACTTTTGATTGCCTTTGCAATTCCGCTCGGAATCTTTACGTGTGTGGATGATGGTGTAAAAGAAATCAAAGACGAAATCAGCGATGGAATAAATATCGACATTGATGACGACGATGATAATTATTCATCGAATTCTGATACAACAACTGGCGATAGAAACAAGCAATATTTTGCCGTAGAAATGTCTCCAGAGGTTAAAGAAGCGACTTTGAAACTCGGCGGTGGAGCAGCCGAATTTGATTTAGAAGAATCGCCAAACCGACTTTTTGAAGCTACAACTTTACTAAGTTTCAAAACTGGCTATACTTTGGAAGAAGAAACCATTGCTGGAAGTAAGGTAATCAACTTTTCGATGAAAGATAAGAAAGGCAAAGATTTTAATTTTGGTGATGATAATAAGATTGATAATGATGTATTATTGAAATTAAGCACCGCACCCGTTTGGAATATTGACATGGGAATCGGTGCGGGTGAATTGGATTTTGATTTTACCAATTACAAAGTGAAAAAACTTGACATCGAAACAGGTGCGGCTTCAATTGATATAAAATTGGGCGATAAACAAGATAAAGTTGATGTCGATATTGAGTCGGGTGTGGCAAGTGTAAAAATCAAAGTTCCTGAAAGCGTTGGTTGTGAAATCAAGATGGACGGTGCATTAAATGCCAAAGATTTTGATAATTTTGAGAAAATAAAAGACGGACTTTGGCAAACAAAAGGTTTTGATAAAGCCACAAAAAAAATATACCTAAATGTCAATAGTGGACTTTCTTCTTTAAAAGTTGACCGTTATTGATTTTTTAGTCTTCAGTTCGCAATTTTCAGTTGGCAGCCAAAAACGCCAACTGAAGACTGACGACTGAAGACTTAATTGTTTTTCTACTAAATCCTGTCAATTTTTTAATCCTATCAAATCTTAGTTTATATTTGCAGAAAACCATTATTCTGCATGAAAAAATACCTCTTCTTAGTAGTTTTTGCTTTAATTACTTCTTTTTCTGATGCCCAAATGCTCTCGACCGATGCAACGGTTAGCCTGCTTACAGTTGCTCCTGGGGCAGAATTATATTCAACTTTTGGGCATAGTGCCATCCGAATTCGTGACCCACGCCAAGGACTTGATTTTACTTTCAATTACGGTGCTTTTGATTTTCGCACGAAAGGTTTTTACGTAAAATTTTTGCGTGGAACGCTCCCTTATCAAATCAGCGGAAACTATTTTGACAATGACATGGCTGGTTGGAGTCAAGATAACCGTGCAGTTATTGAGCAGGTTTTGAATCTTTCACAGACCCAAAAACAAGGCGTTTATGATTTCTTGCAAAACAATTATTTACCCCAAAACCGTGAATATGCTTATAAATTCTTTTATGATAATTGTTCAACTCGCTTGCGAGACGTATTTAGAAGAGTTTGCAACGATAGTTTGCAGTTGAGTAAAACCTTGCACGCCGATAGTTCATATCGACAATGGATTGATTTATATGCTCGTAAAAACGAAAAACTTTGGGCAGATTTCGGAATGGATTTGGCCATTGGAGAACCTTCTGACGAAATGACTGGGGCAAATGGAGCAATGTTTTTGCCCGATAATTTGATGGATGCCTTCGATGTGGCCAAAATTAACCGTGATGGAAAATGGCAACCTTTGGTTTTATCGAAACAACTTATTAATCGTGATATGTTGGCAGTTGCTGATAAAGAAAAAGAGTTAATTACACCCAATATTTTGTTTTGGACATTGTTTTTACTCGTTTTAGGTTTCACCGCATTTCAATTCAAGAAAGAAAGCAAAAGTTTTCTCTTTGATAAAATCCTTTTTACAATTGCAGGTATTTTTGGTTGGTTTATCTTTTTGCTTTGGTTTTTTACCGACCACGGAGTAACCGAAAACAATCTGAATATTATCTGGACTTACCCATTTTTATTTCCGATTGCGTTATTTCTCAAAAAAGAAGGAAGCAGAGCATGGCTTTCAAAGCATTTCTTAGCTTACGGAATAGTTTTGGTTTTCTTTTTAGCAGCTTGGAAATTTTTCCCGCAAGAAATCAATTATGCTTTAATTCCTGTGGTGTTGATGCTTTGTGTGCGAGCTTTTTTTGTTTGGTGGCGAATCAGAAAGAAATTGAGTTCGTTTTAAAAAAAGGAAGCCTTCGCTGATAGCGAAGGCTTCCTTTTATATAGAAATTTCAAAATGATTGAAAAACCCGTAGTCGGTAGTTTTCAGTGATTTTTCTACTCCGAAACTGGTTAGAAACGACCGTAAATAACGGTTGTGCAACGGTCAATGCTGCCGCTATTGGCCATTTATTATTTTGTAAAGGAGAAACTCCCCAAGCTGCCCATTCAAGAACTAAATAGCCAAATGGCGAGAAAGTTCGCCAGCCAAAACCAACTTTTTGTTTTGGTCTTTTATAAATTCGGGTTACTTCGTCGAGTTTTATTTCTACGGATTCATAACGATTGGTGGTTTCGTTGAGAGCCGTCACCACAAACGAAGAATCTTTTACTTCGTAAATGTCATCTTCAAAAACAAAGCCCTCTTTGGTTCTGAATCTCAGCAAATCGCCTACATAATACCTATTTCGTTGGTTTGAACGCAAGTTTTCAACAACCAAAAATTTCTCTTTATTAAACAAAGCAAGAGCCTTATTTCGGTCTTTTTTATAAAGAAGTTCTTCCACTGAATCTGCTTGTCGATGATGGAAGTCTTGGGCGAAAGTATTGGTATAAATTAAGCCAATGCACAATAAAATACATTTAAAATTCATTGCCGTCTGTTTTAGCTGACGGACAAAAAGATAAACTAATAATATTGGCTTTAGCCCAAGTTTAAATGTGTTTTGGCTAAAGCCCAAGCGATGTGTTTCTTTTCTACCGTCAGCTAAAGCAGACGGCAATGAATGTGATGGTATCATTAAATTTCTTAAAATAATTCAAGTTGTAACCTTCAAAAAATGGAACTGCTGCGGCGGACCGTGCAGATGACGCAGATTTGGTTAATTTTTACTGATAAAAATAAGATTTTATTTAAAAATCAGTGTAAATCTGTAAAAATCAGCGTCATCAGCGTTCTAATTTTACGATGAATTTTATTGGCTACAGCTTACGTTAAAATATCATCATTATTCTTTAACCGATACACCACCCGAAACAATCAATTTCATCACTTCGGCACTTGGCATATCGAGCATTTGTACGTTTTCTCTTGGTACAAGCATCAATTCTCCCGAAAAAGCATAACTATGCGGAAAATAAACCGCCACCATATTACTAACGCCCAAATTCGTCAAATCATTTTGTGTAACGAAACCTATTTTATGCACACCCGCTTCTTTGTTGAGTAAAACAATGGCCGCTTGCGTAAATTTCCGTTTATCGCCCACAAAAGCTGAAATCAAATCTTTGAAAGCAAAGTAAAAAATACGTACCAAAGGCAGATGACTAATGGCGTTTTCGATGAGATTTTGAATAGTTTGGGGCAAAAGCACCGAAAATGTAAAGCCCGTAATCATTGTTCCGAGAATGACAATCAATGAGCCAAGACCTGGAATAATAAGGTCACGGTTGGGGTCTTCGGTTGGGATACGTATCCTGATAATATTATCGACAAAATCGAATGCTCCCAGAAGGATAAAAATTGTAAAACCAATTGGTGCAACAAACAGTAATCCTCTTACGAAATAAGAAAGTAATCGACTAAATATAGTTCTTTCGGGCATATTTGATTTTTTTTAGATATATTGGCACGATTTATATAAATTACAACATTGTCACACCCTTAAAAGTTTTTCCAAACACAAAACAAATCCGTTTATCTATGAAAAAAATCATCCAACTTATCGTCTTTTTTGCTGTTTCTACGCAAATTTTTGCCCAAAAGCTCAATGTTCCAATTCCCAATAATCCTGCCGTAAAAGTTGGAACTTTAAAAAATGGATTGAAATATTACATTCTGAAAAATGCCGAACCCAAAAATCGGATGGAGTTACGATTGGTCGTAAACGCAGGTTCGGTTCTGGAAACCGATGCACAACAAGGTCTTGCTCACTTTCTGGAACACATGAATTTTAATGGAACTAAGAATTTCCCAAAAAATGAATTGGTGAATTTCCTGCAAAAATCAGGTATGAAATTTGGAGCCGATTTGAATGCCTCAACGAGTTTTGATGAAACGATTTACCAACTTCAAGTTCCGACCGATTCTGCAAAGCTGTTTGAAAGAGCGTTTCAAATTTTGGCTGACTGGTCGAACTTTGCAACCCTCGACACGGCCGAAATCAACAAAGAACGTGGCATTGTTTTGGAAGAAGAGCGTGCAAGAGGCAAAAATGCTCAGTCACGTATTCAGCAAAAAATATTTCCTATCCTGTTCAACAATTCAATTTATGCCCGACGTCTGCCGATTGGAAAAACTGATATTATCAGTACATTCCCAGCCGAAGAGATTGTTAAGTTCTACAAAGATTGGTATCGCCCAGATTTGATGGCGGTCGTTGCCGTTGGAGATTTCGATGTTGCTCAAGTTGAAAATCTAATTACAACAAAATTTTCAGAAATAAAATCGCCAAAAATAGCTCCTAAGCGTACAATTTATACAATTCCTGCATCGGCTGGCACGCAGGTTTATCAGGTTTTAGATAAAGAAGTTCCGCAGTCAACATTCCAAATGTTTAATCGTTTGCCGAGAGAGAAAACACTCACGCAAGCCGATTATAGAAGTGATATTGCCGAAAACCTTTATAATCAAATGATTAGCACTCGTTTGCAAGAAACATCAAAGAAGCCAAATGCTCCTTTTGTGTTTGCTATCATGAGTTATAGTCCGTTTTTGGCGGGCATTGATGTTTTTCAAACCGTTGTTTTACCCAAAAATGCCGATGGAATGGAAACTGCCATCAAAGCAATTATTGATGAGCAAGAGCGTTTGAAACGTTTTGGTTTTACGAAAGGAGAATTGGAACGTGCCAAAAAAGAATACATGGTCGGCGTTGAAAAAGGTTTCAAAGAAAAAGATAAAACAAAATCGGCAGTTTTTGTGAATGGTTTGGTTCAAAACTATTTGCAGCAAACTTCTTTTACTGACGCTGATTTTCGTTATGAATTTGCTCAAAAACACATCGAAGGCATTACGCTTGAAGAAATAAATACGATTTCGGGCAAAGTTATCAAAGGAGAAAATCGTGTTGGCTTGATTGTAGGTTCGGAAAAAGATAAAGAAAAACTTCCGAATGAAGAGAAATTAAAAGAATTGCTTGCCTACAAAAATCCAGATTTGAAACCTTATGAAGATGAAGCGGTTTTGACCCCAATTTTGGAGAAAATTCCAGCAGGAACAAAGGTTGTTTCAGAAAAGAAAATTGAAGAAATCGGCGTTACTGAGTTAGTTTTTGAAAATGGCGTAAAGGTTGCGTTAAAACCAACTACTTTCAAAAATGACCAAATTTCATTTTCGGCAAGTAGCAAAGGCGGAACTTCATTATATGGCGATGCCGATTATTTTTCGGCCGATGTAGCTTCAACATTAGTTACGCAAGGTGGTGTGAGTAAATTATCAGATACGCAACTCGAAAAAGCACTGGCTGGAAAAGTTGCCCAAGTTTATACTTACGTTGGTGAACTAACCGAAGGTCTTGGCGGCAACACAACCCCAAAAGATTTGGAAACGGCCTTACAGTTGATGTACGCTTACGTAACTCAACCTCGCCGTGATGATGAAGTTATTAAGAATTTTTTGAAAAATGAAAAAGAATTGATAAGCAACTCATTCAAAACCTTGACACCAGAAAAGGTATTTGGAGACTCTCTCAATGCTATTTTATACCAAAATCATTTGAGAAGAACACCAACAAAACCCGAAGACATCGACAAAATAAATATCGACCGTGCATTTGAAATCTACAAAGAGCGTTTTGCCGATTTTAGTGATTTTACGTTTGTTTTTGTTGGTAATTTCGAGGTAGAAAAAATCAAACCTTTGCTCGAAAAATACATCGGTGGTTTACCTTCAACCAAGCGTCAAGAATCGTTCAAATATTTGGGAATCAGCAAAGTGAAAGGTAAAGTTGAAAAGAATATTTATAAAGGTTTAGAAGAAAAAGCGAGCGTAAATCTACAATTCAACGGCGATTTTGCTTATTCTGAGGAAGAAATGGTAAATTTAGATGCTCTTGCCGAGGTTTTGGATATAAAACTGACCGAAAAACTACGTGAAGAAGCAGGTGGAGTTTATACGCCAAGTATTCGTTCGTCTTATTCAAAATTACCGAAACCAACTTACAATCTAACGATTTCGTTTGGTTGCTCGCCTGCCAATGCCGAGAAATTGGTTAAAATCACTTTAGATGAAATTGCCAAAATCAAAGCCAACGGCCCAGAGAAAGTTGATGTAGAAAAAGTAACTGCCGAAGAAAAACGTGAGGTAGAATTACAAGTAAAAGAAAATGGTTTCTGGAATTCGTATTTACTTGAGCAATACACAGATGGTGAAGATTTGAATTATATTAATCGCTTCCAAAGCCAATTGATTGATAAAATAAGCATCGAAAGTGTGAAAAAAGCGGCTAATCAGTTTTGTGCTGAAAACGTAGCAAAATTTGTGCTTTTGCCTGAGAAAAAATAATTTTAGTTATCAGTAAGAAAAAAGCCGTTTTAGCAAATACTAAAACGGCTTTTTATATGTATTGACTGTTGACTGAAAATTGCCCACTGAAGATTTTTAACCTTCCATTTCAAGAATCTTTGCTTCCCACAATTCGTTTTTTTGCTTTAAATCCATCTTTACGAGTTCGTAGTCGCTATTGGTTCTTTGTAAGGCATGATTATCGGTAAAAACGGCTGGGTCAGCGAGTTTTCCTTCTAAGAGTGCCATTTGTCGCTCCAGTTCAGTGATTTTTGCTTCAATTTCGGCAACTTCACGCTCCAGTTTTTTTATTGTATTGGCATTAGCCACTGGTTTATTTGACTGAACTTCAACTTTTTTTACAGGTTGAGAAACGCTCGCTGCCGACTGCCCACTGCTAACTGCCGACTTCTTGTTTTCATCATACCATTCTTCCCATTCATCGTAAGTACCTGGGTATTCTTTGATTTCGTAATCTTCGATGTACCAAATTTTATTGGCAACTTGGCTCACAAAATGGCGGTCGTGGGAAACTACTACGTAAGTTCCTTCGTATTGGTCGAGGGCTTGAATCAAGATATTGACCGATTGCATATCCAAGTGGTTGGTAGGCTCATCAAGCAACAAGAAATTGGCTTCCGAAATCAATACTTTTGCCAAAGCCACACGAGATTTTTCACCTCCCGAAAGCACTTTTATTTTCTTGAAAACGTCTTCTCCGTTGAATAAAAAACAACCCAAAACCGAGCGTAATTCAGTTTCTGACTTTCCGCCATCGGCATATTTTAGTTCTTCCAAGAGGGTTTCTTCCAAGTGCAAAGACTCCATTTGGTGCTGGGCAAAAAACGAGAAATTTACGTTATGTCCCAGTTTTCGTTCGCCATCAACATTTTCGTCACCCGCTATGATTCTTAGTAAAGTCGATTTTCCTTTACCATTTGCACCAATTAATGCAATTTTATCGCCTCTTTCGATGATGGCTGTGCTATTCCGTAAAATCACTTTTTCGCCATAAGCTTTATCAACATTTTCAAGAGAAAATACATTTCGACCTGGATTTACACCAAATTTAAACTTAAAGTGAACTCTTGCAGAAGCATCAATCACATCGTCAATCATATCCATTCGGTTGAGAGCTTTCACTCTTGATTGAACTTGGCGGGCTTTGGTAGCTTTGGCTTTAAAACGCTCAATAAAACGCTCGGTCTGACGAATCTGAGCTTGTTGATTTTCGTAAGCACCTTTCTGAATTTCGCTACGAAGTGCCTTTTCTTCTACGTAAAACGAGTAATTTCCTGCATAATGCACCAATTTTGCACCCGTAACCTCAACAGTAGTATTACAAACATTATCCAAAAACTCTCTATCGTGCGAAACCACAATTACCGAGTTTTCGTAGTTCAAAATATATTTTTCTACCCACTGAATCGAGGGTAAATCCAAGTGGTTGGTAGGCTCATCGAGCAGCAAAAGTGCTGGTTTTTGTAAAAGCAATTTTGCCAACATCACACGCATACGCCAACCTCCCGAAAACTCTTTCAATGGCTTTGATAATTCTTCGGTTTTAAAACCCAAACCTTCCAAAATCTCCTCAGCTTTCGATTGAATCGTATAACCGCCCAAATGGTCGAATTCTTCTTGCAAATGCCCCAGTTTATCAACCAATTCATCACGATAATTGACATCCATTTCGTGCAAAACCTTGTCGATTTCGAGCTGCAAATAGTTTTCACGCTCGAAAGCCTGCATCGCTACTTGCAAAATAGAATCTTGAGTTTGGTACGACAATAAATCTTGGTTCAAGAAGCCGATTGAACAGTCGCCCGCTTTCGAGATACTTCCTGCATCGGCTTGGTATTCTCCAACTATCAAACGCAAAAGCGTTGATTTTCCCATTCCGTTCAAACCGATTAGACCAATTTTATCTTTTGGTTTTATTTGCAAATTTGCTCCGTCAAATATCGGTCTTCCACCAAAATAAAACGATAAATTACTGATTGTAAGCACTTTGTATGATTAATTATTAATGATAAATTTGAATGTAGCACAATTTTTGAAATTGTGTATTTTGTAGAAAAAGGCACAATTTCAAAAATTGTGCTACACTTTAATCAATAAACCGCTTTAAAATCGGGCCGTAGCTATCCACTCGTCTATCACGCAGATAAGGCCAAGTTGTGCGGTATTTTTCAGTTAAATCTAAATCAATTTCTTGTACGTGAGTTTCTTCTTTGTCGTGCGAAGCCAAATAAAGTAAGCTTCCGAAAGGATTTGCCACAAAACTTCCTCCCCAAAACTGTTGGTCAGCTTCACGACCTACTCTGTTTACTGAAACTACGTGCAAACCGTTTGCCACTGCATGGCTCCGTTGAATCGTCTGCCAAGCGTTGTACTGCTCGGTATTCATATTTGGGTCTGGTTCGTTGGTGTCCCAACCAATAGCGGTTGGATAAAACAAAATTTCTGCCCCCATCAAAGCCGTGATACGAGCTGCTTCGGGATACCATTGGTCCCAGCAAATCAAAACGCCCAATTTTCCGTATTTTGTTTCAAAAATTTTATAACCTAAATCGTCAGCCGAAGCATCGCCTGGCGTAAAATAAAATTTCTCATAATAACCTGGGTCATCGGGAATGTGCATTTTTCGATATTTTCCGAGATACTTTCCATCGGCGTCAAGCACGGCGGTTGTATTGTGGTAAAGTCCAGCGGCACGTTTTTCAAATAATGAAGCGATAATTACAACATTACATTCTTCGGCAACGGTCGATAATAAATCAGTCGTTGGGCCGGGAATGGCTTCTGCTAAATTAAAATTGGCGTGGTCTTCCACATCGCAAAAATAAAGCGATGTAAATAACTCTTGTAAACAAACTATATTTGCTCCTTTTGCGGCAGCTTCTCTGATTCCTTTGATTGCTTTTTGGGTATTTTCGGCAACATCAGCCGAGCATGACATCTGTACTAATCCGATATTTACTTTACGCATATTTCTCTATTTTTTCGCAAAGATACTTCCTTTAATGTAGAATGTAGAATGTAGAATGTAGAATTATTGATTTTCGGCAAAATAAGCCCAAATCTCGAATTGATTATATACTGAAAAAAAAGCCGTACCTTTGTAAAATCCTATTTGTTAGGACTAACAAAATCATCATTTATGTCATTTGAATCATTAAATTTAATTGAGCCAATCAAGCTCGCACTTGCTGCCGAAGGTTACACCACTCCAACACCCATCCAACAACAAGCAATACCAATAGTTTTAGAAGGAAAAGATTTATTGGGCGTTGCCCAAACTGGCACAGGAAAAACAGCCGCTTTTTCTATTCCAATCATACAGAAACTTTATCAGAATAGAGATATAAACCGTAAGGGTCGTAGAAAAGTAAAAGCTCTTATCGTTACTCCAACTCGTGAGTTGGCCATTCAAATTGGTGAAAGTATAGCAGCTTACGGAGCAAATACTGACCTCCGCCATACCGTAATTTTTGGTGGTGTAAAACAAGGTCGCCAAACCGACGAACTGCACAATGGCGTAGATATTTTGGTAGCTACTCCAGGTCGTTTGCTTGATTTAATCACGCAAGGATTCATCACGCTCAATGCCATCGAAATATTTGTTTTGGACGAAGCTGACCGTATGCTCGATATGGGTTTTGTGCATGACGTGAAGCGTTTGATTACGCTTTTGCCAAAGCAACGCCAGTCATTATTTTTCTCGGCAACAATGCCCGATGAAATCGTAAAATTGGCTTCAACGATTCTGCATAATCCATCATCTGTGAGTGTTACGCCTGTTTCTTCAACGGCCGACACGATTAACCAGTTTTTGTATTATGTTGATAAAAAAGACAAAAATGCTTTGCTTTTGGATATTCTGAAAGACCCAAAAATCGAAACGGCATTGGTTTTTACTCGTACAAAACATGGTGCGGATAAGGTTGTAAAAGTACTTTTAGCAAAAGGAATTAAAGCCGAAGCCATTCACGGAAATAAAGCCCAAAATGCTCGCCAAAGAGCTTTGACGAACTTTAAATCTAAAGAAACGAGGGTTTTGGTTGCGACAGATATTGCCGCTCGTGGAATTGATGTCGATGATTTGGCTTATGTAATCAATTTTGAGATTCCGAATATTCCTGAAACTTACGTTCACCGAATCGGGCGAACTGGCCGTGCAGGAGCAAATGGTACAGCCCTTTCATTTTGTGAAGATGAGGAATTAGGTTATTTGAAAGATATTCAACGATTGATTGGTAAAAAAATACCACTTATCGAAGACCATCCTTATGCCATTCAACCTGATTATAGCGTCGGGCCTCCAGTAGTACAGAAGCCGCAAGGTAGAGGCGGTGCAAGACCGAGTAATGCTTCGCAAAGACCAAACACGAATACCAGAACAGCACCAAAACCTAATAATGGTGGCAACACAGCCCAAGGCAGTGGAAAACCGAAAAAGAAATGGTACGGAAATGGCGGCGGAAAAGGCTAATTTTTTATAGTTACAAGGATTAATATTCGGTATTAAGAAAGCCTTCGCTTTAAGCGAAGGCTTCCTTTTTTTAAACGAACCTAATTTCGTTCTGATTCTTCTCCAAATAAATTAGATTGAAACTTGCGAAAATTTTCAAAATAACCCCACTTAATATTTAAAACCATTTTTTTGACCTACATTTTACGACTTTATTTTTATCTTTGCGGCTGAATACAGAACCAAAGCAAATTAATGGATAAGATACTCCTCCGTAAAAGCACCAGCCCATTCGACGTAAAAATAGCCTTAGCTTCTTCAAAATCTGAAAGTAATCGAGCTTTAATCATCAATGCTTTAGCTAAAGATAGTAGTGAAAACTTACAGAATCTTTCAACAGCACGAGATACTCAAACGATGATTCGTTTGTTAAAATCAGCCGACCAAACAGCCGATGTAATTGATGCAGGAACAACGATGCGATTCTTGACGGCATATTTTACGGCAACCAATCAAAACAAAATTATGACAGGAACACCTCGTATGTGTGAGCGTCCAATTGGAATTTTGGTTGATGCACTTCGCACGCTCGGGGCAGAAATTGAGTATCTGAATAAAGAAGGTTATCCGCCTTTGCACATCAAAGGTTTTGCCAAACAAAAATCAAACGAAGTAACGATTCGTGGCGATGTGAGTAGCCAATATATTTCGGCTTTGTTGATGATTGCTCCAACTTTGCCGCAAGGATTGACTATTAATTTAACTGGCGATTTGGGTTCTATTCCGTACATCAAAATGACGCTCGAACAGATGCGGGCTTTTGGAGTAAATTATGAAGCAAATTGGGAAGTAAAAACGATAAAAGTTTTGCCAAGTGTTTATCAGTCAACGGTTTATAAAATTGAGTCAGATTGGTCGGGAGCGAGTTATTGGTACAGTATCGTGGCACTTTCGGAGTTTGAAAATACACAAGTTGAATTGCTTGGTTTGAAAGAAAATTCATTGCAAGGTGATAGCGATATTGTGAATATTATGAGCCATTTGGGCGTAAAAAGTACATTTACAGCGGATGGCGTTTTATTGACCAAAATTCCTGCTGAAGAAACGCTAAATTGGGATTTTACAAATTGTCCAGACCTTGCCCAGACAGTTGCAGTGACTTGTGCAGCCAAAGGAATTGAGGCAATTTTTACAGGCATCGAAAGCTTGAAAATCAAAGAAACTGACCGAGTTTTAGCTCTTCAAAATGAACTAAAGAAATTTGGCGGAGATTTGGTTGAGGTAGAAAAAAATACAATCTATAAAGTATTAAATACTTTGCCATTAAACATTAAACATTCATCATTAAGCATTGCTACTTACGATGACCATCGAATGGCAATGGCATTTGCACCATTGGCGATGTTGATGGATGTAACCATCGAAGAGCCAAACGTGGTTGTAAAATCATACCCAAGTTTTTGGACTGATTTAGAGAAAATAGATTTGACAACTTTTTAAAAGTTGTCAAATCTGAAATCTTGCGGACTTTTTTTAACTTTGTAAAATCTTTTCCAAAAACACAATGCAATCAATCAGTACAAAGCATCTACTCGGAATAAAAGACCTCACGGCCAACGATATAAATTTGATTTTAGAAACAGCTAAAGAATTCAAAGATGTTATCAACCGACCGATTAAAAAAGTTCCTTCTTTGCGTGATGTAACGATTGCCAACGTTTTTTTTGAAAACTCTACTCGTACCCGTCTTTCGTTTGAATTAGCTGAAAAACGTCTCTCGGCCGATGTCGTAAACTTCTCAGCATCAGGTAGTTCTGTAAAAAAAGGGGAAACCCTTCTCGATACAGTCAATAATATTTTGGCGATGAAAGTGGACATGGTTGTGATGCGACACAGCAGCCCTGGAGCTCCGCATTATTTATCAAAACACATCAAAGCAAATATCGTAAATGCAGGTGATGGCACGCACGAACACCCAACGCAGGCATTGCTGGATGCGTTTTCGATGCAGGAAAAAATCGGAGATTTAGCGGGAAAGAAAATCGCAATCATCGGTGATATTCTTCATTCACGAGTAGCTTTATCGAATATTTTTTGTTTACAAAAACTCGGTGCAGAAGTAATGGTTTGCGGGCCAAATACGCTTTTGCCAAAATATATCAGAGAAATCGGCGTAAAAGTTGAGCATAATGTACAGAATGCTCTTCAATGGTGCGATGTAGCGAATGTACTTCGTATTCAGCTCGAACGCCAACAAATCAAGTATTTTCCTTCGTTGCGGGAATATTCATTGTATTTCGGAATCAACAAAAAAATGCTTGATGAACTGAATAAAGAAATTGTGTTGATGCACCCTGGCCCAATCAATAGGGGAGTAGAACTAACGAGCGATGCCGCCGATTCGCATCATTCAATCATTCTCGACCAAGTAGAAAACGGTGTGGCTGTCAGAATGGCGGTGCTTTATTTATTGGCTCAACAAAATTGATATTTAGATTTAATAAATTCGTAGGAACGTCCAATTTGGACGTTCCTACGAATTTTCAGTTAAACTAATTGAAAATCACTTTCTACCTCTTCTTGCCTTTCGGCCTTCTTGCATTTCACCTTTGTGTTTTTCCTGTTCTTCTTTAAATTTCTTTAATTGCTCAGGCGTAAGCACCGATTCGTATTTTTTGCTTAAATCTTGGTATTGAACCTTCATTTTTTCACGAGTAGCCTGCATTTCGGCTTTATGAGCGGCACGTAATTCTTTTTGTTTTTTAGCTTGTTCAATATTTATTGCTACAACCTTTTTGTACTGTTCGTCAGTCAAATTAAGGTTTTTTTGCATACGTTTTGCGTAAACTTCCGCACGCTCTTCGGCTGTAAATCCTCCGCCTTGTCTTTGTCCTCTTTTTTCATGTTGAGGTCTTTCATTACGGGCTGGTTTTGCATCTTGTGCATAAGTTCCGAAACCAATTCCTGCAATTAATAGCGTTACCAAAATTCCTTTTTTCATTGTAGTAAATTTGTTTTAATAATGAACACTTATGGAGATTAGAGCGAATATTAAGGCAATAGTTTAAACGTACTCTGAATAAAAACTGCTATTTTTGTTTAAATTAACATTTTTTAAGAAATCGAAATGAGCTTTAACGAGATTAAAGAATTGATAATCAGTATGTTTGGTGAAGAAGTTGTTTTGAAAGAAGATTCAACTTCGCTGCAACATAGCATAACCATACCCAACGAACGTCTGCTTGAAGTTTGTCAGTTTCTGCACGTTCAGCCCAAATTATATTTTGATTTTTTGGCGTGTATTACAGGCATTGATAACGGCCCGACGGTTGGAACTGTTGAAGTTATTTATCATTTAACGTCAATTCCTTACGAACATAATTTTGTACTGAAAGTAGAAGTTTCTCGCAATAATGAAGGCGAGCCATTGCCAAAAGTATATTCGCTGACACCCATTTGGAAAACTGCCGATTGGCACGAAAGGGAAGTTTTTGATTTAGTTGGAATTGATTTTGTGGGGCATCCCGACTTGCGAAGAATTTTATTACCAGCCGATTGGGAAGGATATCCACTCCGAAAAGATTATAAAGAACAAGAAATCTATCATGGAATAAAAGTGAAATATTGAGTTTTATTTCTTATTCATTGCCGTCTGCTTTAGCTGACGGATAAAAAGTACAATAAGGTAGATAGGCTTTAGCCTAAATCAGTTCTATGATTTGGGCTAAAGCCTATTTAATTTTTTATTTTAGCAATCCGTCAGCTAAAGCAGACGGCAATGAAAAAAGTTGTGAATTGTTTATTGTCAGTGTGTTTGGAATATTTCTTTATTCGTTCAAAACAATAAATGCTAATACTGCAAAGCAGTCTTAAACTCAGAAGTAGTATGAAACTGAATATCAGGGTTATTTTGAATATTCATTCTTAAAATCCAGTCAGTTTCGGCCAAAAATACAGGATTTTGGTCTTTATCGTAGGCGATGAAGCTACTTTTCAGACGAATAAATTCTGCTAATTTAATTTTATCTTCGCACGTAATCCAACAAGCTTTTGAGTAGGGGCGATGCTCGAAAATACAACTTGCCGAATATTCATTCAATAAACGATGCTGAATAACCTCAAATTGAAGTTCACCAACCGTTCCGATAATTTTTCTATTTCCAGGCTGAATCGTGAATAATTGAGCAACACCTTCATCGGTTAATTGTTGCACACCTTTCTCCAATTGCTTCGATTTCATCGGGTCTTTGTTAATTACCTCTTTGAAAATCTCGGGTGAGAAACTCGGAATTCCAGTAAACTGCAATTCTTCACCTTCAGTCAAAGTATCTCCAATTTTGAAAGTACCAGTATCATACAAACCAATCACATCACCTGGGAAACCTTCTTCGATTACGTCTTTACGGTCTGCCAAAAATGCAAATGGACTTGCAAAACGAATATCTTTATTTAAACGTACGTGTTTGTAGAATTTTCCACGCTCAAACTGACCACTGCAAATACGCAAAAAGGCAATTCTATCACGGTGGCGAGGGTCGATATTTGCGTGAATTTTAAAGACAAAACCGCTAAATTTATTCTCGTCAGGCTCAACCATGCGTTTATCGGTCATGCGGTGAACTGGCAATGGCGAAACATCACAAAATGTATTCAATAATTCCATGACACCGAAATTACTCACGGCACTACCAAAGAATACGGGTGCTAAATCGCCGTTTAGATAGGCTTCTTTATCGAAAGTATCATAAATTCCGTCAATTAATTCTACGTCTTCACGCAATTGAGCTGCATCTTTTTCTCCTACTTTTTGGTCTAAAATGGCAGAATCTAACTCAATTACATCAATATCATCTTCCAAACGAGTTTTGTTGATGGCAAAGTGATTCATTTTCTTTTCGAGTAAATGATACACACCTTTGAAACTCGAACCGCCATTGACAGGCCAAGTAATTGGGCGAACTCTCAAATTCAATTTTTGCTCCAACTCGTCCAATAAATCGAAGGGATTTTGTCCTTCTCTATCCATTTTATTGATAAAAATAATCACAGGAGTTTTTCGCATCCTGCAAACTTCCATCAATCTTTCGGTTTGTTCCTCAACGCCTTTTACGCAGTCAATCACCAAAATTACACTATCGACCGCCGTTAGCGTGCGATAAGTATCTTCGGCAAAATCTTTGTGACCAGGAGTATCAAGGATATTGATTTTTAGCTCACGGTATTCAAAAGTCATTACCGATGTTGCCACCGAAATACCACGTTGCTTTTCGATTTCCATAAAGTCAGAGGTTGTTGACTTCTTGATTTTATTCGATTTTACAGCTCCCGCAGTCTGAATCGCACCTCCGAAAAGTAGAAGTTTTTCGGTCAAAGTGGTTTTTCCTGCATCGGGGTGGGCAATGATGGCGAACGTGCGGCGTTTGTGTAACTCTTCAGTAAATGACATTTTGAATCTTAATTTTAAAACGAGTGCAAAATTAGTCAAAATTTTCCGTGAGGCGAACTGGAAGTTCGCCTTTGTTTCAAAAATTAAGGAAAATGATAGATAAAGTATTATGGCGAACAGGATGTTCGCTCCACAATTAAAACTCAGGAGCAAACTTGTTCCAAAGTTTATTGGCTTGGTCTTGAATTGGTTTTGGAAGTTTATTAAAATAGCCATCGGCTACTTTTTCTTTCGGAAAATCAAATCCACGAGGCAATGTTTTTCCTCTGATTGCGGCTTTATTGCCGTTTTCAATCACCATTAATTTTAAAGTAATCGGACTAACATCACTGCGGCAACCAACTTTATACAGAAAAGTAATTTCGGCGTATTTGTTTTTATCTAAATCGCTGATAGTGAGCGATTCTGTAAGAAATTGCAAGTCGTTGTCAAATTCACAATGGTCTTCTTTATCAGTAATTTGTCGAAGTAAAACAAGCTCTTTATTACTTTTTTCGATGTAATGTTGCACTAAAATCGCTTTTGAAGCCCATTCATCCGACCTATTTTGTAGCGTTGTAGCAACTAAATAATTTTTGCCATTTTTATCTTCAAATTGAAAAGCTTTATCGACATTCGCATCATCGGATACAATTTTTCGGAGAATGGATGGCTCAATATTTTTGGTGACTATTTTCTGTGAAAAACTACTAAAACTGATAAAAAAACTAAAAATAACTGCGATTTTCTTCATGGTGCTTTATGCTAAAAATTAGTTTGGCTATTTTTGTAGGACAACTACGTCGGTAGTCTGATTTGTAAATTGTTGATTATTTATGGAACAATTTGCAAAATTATCCTACATTTAATTCTTAAAATATTCTTTCAAAACATCTTCACCAACTTTGCCTTGTGGCGTGTATTTATCTCTGAATTTGTGTTTTCGGCCTTCATCATTCTCTCTTTTCATATCGGGAAACCACTTCCAAATAAAACAACCAGCGAGCCAACGTTCTTTCCAAATTTCTTCAAAAAATGCTTTGTAAGCCGCTGCTTGAAGTGCATCATTATCGGGGTGCTTCGAATAGGATTCCCAAGGTTTTTGAGTGGTAAAATCGGTGCTTTGATAACCAATTTCAGTAAAAAGTATAGGTTTTTGTATTTTTCTGCTAAATTTTTCAAGGTCGGTGCGGTGTTTGTTCCAACCCTTCTTGATGTTTTCTAATGAAGGAGATTTTTCTTCGGCCAACGGAAAATAGCCATCTACACCCACAAAATCGAGTTCGTTCCAAAATGGTACTTTGTCGTAGCAATCCCAGTTTTCGGCATAAGTTAGTTTTCCTTTATAAACGTTTCTGATGTCTTTGATGATTTTGTGCCAAAAATCAGGTCGTTTTTCTACGAAATTTTCAAATTCGGTGGCAATGCAATAGATTTCTACGTTTGTTGAGTCGGCAACTTTTGCAAAATCCAATAAATATTCGCCAAATGATTTCTCAAAAGTTTGCCATTCGGCTTCGGTTTTGAAATCTAAATCGCCCGTAAATGTACTTCCCGAATTACTTTGCACCCATGCGTGGGGTTTTAACATCACTTTCAAGCCTTTTTCGTGAGCCATTCTTACACATTCGCTCACACCTTTTGGAGATTCGCCCCACCAATGGCCGTCCGACGATTTATTATATCTAAATTCTGGACTGCCATCACGAGTAAATCCATAAGGAGTTAGAGCTACCCATTCGGCGTGGACATTTTTTACGTTGTCAAACTCGGTTGCTTCAATTTCCCGTGGAGGTGCTACAAAACAAACGCCTTTTAGCTTAGAACCCTCAAAAACAACGGCTTTGTTTTGGCAACTGAGACTTCCGAGTAGAAGAAAGCAGTAAAAGAAATATTTTTTGGACATTTTTGAAGGTTGAGAAATTGAAAAAAGTCGAATATTTGTTATAAAATTGAGAAATAGTCAATAGTTTTGCAAATAAACTTTTCCCTAATCGAAAAAGAATGATTTTTGAAGAATATTTGATTACAAAGAAAATTGATGCTACCGAATTCCAAAAATCTGAACCTCAAAGATTTGACGAATGGAAGTATCTATTTGCTCAAATGCACGCCGAAAGTTTTACTGCACAAAAGAAATTTTTGATTAATTCTACTCGAAGAAAATATCAAATTATGAAGTAACTAAAGGTTTCTCTTTCTTCTCAAAAAAGTGTCTTATTGTGTAGATTATCAGTGTTTTATCTTATTTTTTCTGCCTTGTCGCATCTTCCTTGTCTATTATTACAAGCCATTCGTCTATTCTTTTCAGCCGCTCGTAAATTATCCAAATCTTTTGGTACTAATTTTAGTTTTCAAAGGGTAAACAAGCGTTAGTTTTGTACTTATTTAAGATTTGGATATTCTTAAATCGTGCTGTACAAATACTATTTTAAAAAATCAACTAATGAAAAAACTAAATTTGCTTTTAATTTTAATCGTAGGAACATTGAGTACAACTTTCGCCCAGTTTTCAGGTGGCGGCGGTGGTGGCGGTGGAATGCGTAGTGGTGGATTCCCAGGAATGAACCAGCAACAACAACAACAACAAATCCCACAAGAAGAGATTCCGAGAGGTTCGGCAAAAATATCTGGAAAATTGATAGATTCTACCACCAACAAAGCCGTAGAATTTGCGTCAGTAGCAGTTTATGACAAAAATAATAAGGTTGTAGATGGTGCAATGACTGATATGAATGGTGCTTTTACGGTAAAAAGCTTGGCCAAAGGCACGTATAAAGTTGTAGGTTCATTTATTGGCTACAAAAATGCGGTTATGTCGAAAGTTGAAATTAAGGCAAATAAAGAAGAGGTAAACGTTGGAAATTTATTGATGTCAACTGACACAAAAGTTTTGGGCGAAGTAACCGTAACTGGTCAAGCGTCACTAATTGAAGATAAAGTTGACCGTTTGGTGTATAATGCCGATAAAGATATTACGAGTAAAGGCGGAACTGCCGAAGACGTTTTGCGTAAAGTTCCGATGCTAACCGTTGATATTGATGGAAACGTGCAGATGCGTGGAAGTGGCAATATCAAGGTTTTGATTAATAACAAACCTTCGAGTATTTTGGCGAGTAATGTTGCCGATGCCATCAAGCAAATCCCTGCTGATATGATTAAGCAAGTGGAGGTAATTACTTCACCATCGGCTAAATACGATGCAGAAGGAACGGCGGGTATTATTAATATTATTACAAAGAAAAATAATCTTCAAGGTTTAACAGGATTCTTGAATGCGGGTGCGGGTGTGCGTGGTGCAAATGCTTTTGGTAATGTAAATTTACGCAAAAAGAAAATCGGTACTGCGTTAAGTTTTGGTGGAAATAGCTCATACAACACACCGAGCGATGGCTCAACTGAGCGTACTTCGTCGGTTAGAGGTGTTGAAACAAAATTTAAGCAATCAGACGCAAATGATGTCAGACGCTTATTTGCCAATTCTCAACTGACGATTGATTATGATATTAATGCTACAAACTCAATGAGTTTGAGTGGAAGATATGGTTTGGGGAATTTCAATACGAGTGGTGTTCAGACAAGCTTACTAAATACAATATCGGGTACAGTATTGCAGCAGTTTACCCAAGATGCCGAGAATATTCGTGGCAATAAAAGCATAGACCTTGATTTTAACTATACTAAAACCTTCAAAGAGAAAGGCCATGAGTTGGCCTTTTTAACTCAATACGGACGAAATATCAGGGTGACAGATTTTACCAACTCCCGTAGTGGTTTACCATTCAATAAGAGTAATAATGACGGAATTAATCGAGAAACTACATTGCAATTAGATTATACTTACCCGTTTAAGAAAAATATTTTTGAAATGGGTGCGAAGTATATTATAAGAGACGTGACGAGTGAGTTTGATTTCTTTAATTGGAATCCTACTGCAAACGATTATGTGATTCAAGCAAATAGAACAAATAACTTTAGTTATAATCAAGATGTAGCTTCTGCTTATTCGACTTTCACAATATCTTTACCCAAAAAATGGGGTATTAAAGCAGGTGTTCGTTATGAAAACACACAAATAACTGCTAAATTCCAGACATCTGATAGTAAAATTACGATTCCTGCTTACGATAACTTTATTCCGAGTTTGTCGGTTTCTAAAGATTTTCCAAAGAATCACAAAGTTAGAGCGAGTTATACGCAACGTATTCAGCGTCCATCACTTGAATTCTTGAATCCGTTTGTAAATTATGCCGACCCATTGAATATTTCGTTCGGTAATCCATTGCTGAAACCTGAGTTGAGCCATAGTTTTGAGTTGAATTATAGTACCTATTTCAAAGCTAATTCAATCAATGTTTCTGTATTTAGAAGATTTACGGATAATAATATTACAAGTGTAAGGTCGGTAAACGAGCAAGGAATTGTGACTTCGACCTTTGATAATATCGGAAAAACAAACTTTTATGGCGGTAGTATTTTCGTAAATTTACAGCCAACAAAAAGCTTGAGAATTGGTGGAGGAACAAACATTACTAACAATCTGTTGAGTGGTTCGATTTTGATTCCAATCTTGGATGCTACAACAAAGACTTATAAAAATACAGTCGTACCAATCTCGAATGAAGGCTGGAATGCGAACGTAAACTTCAATGCTTCATATACTTTCACGAAAGGTTGGGGGGCTCAAGCGTTTGGTTTCATGGGTAGCCGTCAGATTCAATTGCAAGGTTATCAAGGAGCTTTCCGTTACTATAACTTGGGCGTGAAAAAAGACTTCAAGAATAAAAAAGGAAGTTTCACTTTTGGTCTTGATAATCCGTTTACGAAATCACTCAAAATTTCGAGCGAATCAAGTGACCCAACTTTTAGAAGTGTCAATGTGCGTAATATTTATAATCGTGGAGCTCGTTTCTCAATCAATTATATGTTTGGAAAAATGGATTTCAATGGTGGAAATATGTTCCGCAGTAAGAAAAAAGTAAGTAATGATGATGCGAAAGCAGGCGAAGGTGATGGCGGTGCCGCAGCTCCACAACCAGCCGCTGGTGGTGGTCGTCCAAGATAATTTTAGAAAATTATACTTCAACAATAAATTTAAATTACTCAAAAGCCATGCAGAATTGCGTGGCTTTTTTGCTTTTGAATGATTAACTTTTATTTTTGCTGATGCTTCATTCTAAACCCTTTAATAAATCGTGAAAAAATGTCTTTTTGTCCTTTCTTTATCCTTCTTGTATCTATCGGTATCTGCCCAAACAGCCAAATTAGATAAAGTTTTACAGAGTAAACTTCAAGAAACCTTCAAAGGCTTCAACGGAGTGGCTGGAATTTATGTGAAAAATTTGAAATCCAATCAATTTGTAGCCATCAATGCCGATACTATTTTCCCGACGGCAAGTATGGTCAAAATTCCGATTATGGTCGGTACTTTTGATAAAATTCTGAAAGGAGAACTAAAATATGAAGAAGAGCTTACTTACAAAGATTCGCTACATTATGATGATGGAATTGTTGGTTCGTTGAAAGATGGTGCAAAGTTGCCACTAAATGAGGTGATGATGCTCATGTGTACGGTAAGCGATAATACAGGAAGTTTATGGCTGCAAGGATTAGCAGGCGGAGGAACTCGAATAAATGCAATAATGGATTCTTTAGGCTTAAAAAACACTCGTGTAAACTCCCGAACAGCAGGACGTGAAGCTAACCGCACAGAATACGGTTGGGGACAAACAACGCCAAGAGAAATGGCTGAATTATTAACCATGATTCGCCAAAGAAAGGTATTTACCGCTAATGCTTCTGATAGAATGTATCGAAATCTCGGTCGCCAGTTTTGGGATGGCGAGGGGCTTTCTCAATTACCCGAAAACATAAAAGTAGGCACAAAAAATGGAGCGGTGAATCGTTCTCGGTCGGAAGTAGTTTTAGTTCACGCACCGCACGGTGAATATGTTTATTGTATAATCACAAAAAAGCAAACTGATGAATCATGGAAACGAGAAAATGAAGGATATGAATTACTGAGAAAAGTAAGTGCTTTACTATGGAATTATTACGAACCAAAATCCAAATTTAAACCAGTGGAAGGTTATGAAAACTGGTAAAGTATAAATAATGTAGCGTGCAGAATTATGAGTTTAGTGCGTAGGAGTTGCCAATTTCCTCATTCTATACTCATAACTCTACACTTCATAACTAAAATCTCACCCCAAATCTATCACCAAGCCCTTGTAAATCTTCAATGACTTTATCATTGAGCGGAATCCCGTTTGCTCTGCGTTCTTTTTCAAGCTCACGTTCGGGGTCGCCAGGAATTATAACTGGTTGATTTTCAATGTGTTTTGCATTTCTGAAACGTTCAATCCAAGTATCCATGCTTGCCTTAAATTCTTCTTTCGGTCGGAAACCATCAATTCGCATTGCACCCAAAAAATGCCCCGTTCCTTTGCCAACTTGCTCGGCTGCAACGCCATGAAATCCAGCCGTAGCGAAAGGCGGAACCCACGGCCCAAAATTTGCTCCCGATAAAACTCCCGAAAAAATATCGACAATTGCACCCAGTCCATAACCTTTGTGGCTTCCATGCTCACGGTCGCCACCGAGTGGTAGCAAACCTCCACCATTTTTCACGGCATTTGCGTCATCAGTCGGGTTTCCGTTGGCATCTTGTACCCAGCCGATTGGAGCAGATAAACCTTTGCGTTGAAGAATTTCCATTTTTCCATAAGCAACGGCTGTCGAGGCAAAATCTGCCACAAAAGGCGGTTGATTTCCCGCAGGAACAGCAACCGCAATCGGGTTTGTACCAAGCATTTTTTCAACCGCAAAAGTCGGAACTACCAAAGGAGCTGCGTTTGTCATTGCCCAACCAATCATATCGTGCGGCAAAGCCAACATCGAATGATAACCCGCAATACCAAAATGATTAGAGTTTTGTACCGAAATCCAGCCCGAACCGTAGCGTTTTGCTTTTTTTATGGCCACTTTCATGGCGAATGGTGCAACAACCAACCCCAAGCCTTTATCTCCATCAATGACGGCCGTTGAAGGCGTTTCGTGAATAATTTTAATTGCTGGATTTGGGTTTAAGCGACCATTGTCGTATAAGCGAACATAGCCAACCAAACGAGCAGTTCCGTGAGAATCAACGCCACGTAAATCGGCTGAAATCAAAACATCGGCTGCGAGTTTTGCATCTTTTCTTGGGCAACCGATACTCAAAAAGATATTTTCTGTAAAGCGTCGAAGATTTTTTTCTTTAATCATAATTATTTAATGTGGTGCGAACCGAGCGTCGGCCGCTTCCAGTTCGCAAAAAAACGATAAGGAGAGAATATACAAAGCAAATAAAAAGTTGCTCTACAATAATTTCAAGCAAATTAATGAATGTTTTACAGCTAAAGCAAAGAATTTTTCTTAAAATTGCCCTTCGGTTTGATAGATTAACAAACCATTCACACAATAAACCGTTACCTTGACGTTTTTAGAAAAACAAACATACTCTCATTATGAAAATTTATTTGCAATCTTTGCTAACCTTTTTTTTATCAAAAACTTCCATTCTTAACTCAACTCTGGTGCTTGGAGCATTACTTTTTGGCTTTAATTTTCCGATTTTCTCGCAAGGACAAGTAAAAGTCGATGCCGAAAATCAACACATTACAGTTTTTTTGAATCGAGCTCAAATTGATGCACGTGTAAAAACAACCGTTCAAGCAGGAACAACTAAAATGATTATTGGCAATGTTGCCACCACCGCCGACCCAAACAGTATTCAGATTGGCGGCAAAGGTGATGTTGTGATTATGGGCGTAAAATTTAAACAAAATTATTTAGGCAATAAAAAACGGAGTGTGCTGGAAGATTCGCTAAAAATGGCTAAAAGCGAGTTTGAAGTGGTTGATGTTTTGGTGAAAGTAGCTGATAATGAACGAAATATGCTCATGGCAAACGCCAACGTAAAAAACGAAAAAGATGGAGCAACGCCCGAAGATTTGAAAGAAATGATGGATTTTTTCAGAACTAAACTCACGGAAATCGGTACTCGCCAAATGCAATTAGTTCGTCAGTCGAAAGATTTACAAGATAAAATTAATCGTTTTCAGCAACAACTCAGTTCGCAAGGCACAAACGTAAATCAACCAGCGGGTGAAATTGAATTGACTTTGCAAGCAAAAGCATATTCGAGTGTTGAGTTAAATCTGACTTATATCGCCAATAATGCGGGCTGGTCGCCAGTGTATGATATTCGTGCAAAAGATGTAAAAAGTAATATTGATTTGGCTTATCGTGCAAATGTTTACCAAAGCACAGGCATCGACTGGAAAAACGTAAAACTTACGCTTTCAACGGCAAATCCAGCAGAAGGCGGCACAAAACCCGAATTATATGCTCAGTATGTAAATATTTATGAGCCAATTGTGATGCAAACAAAAAATGCTCGCATGATGAAGTCTGAAAATGCACCACAAGCGATGGCGATGGATGCAGCACCACTAAATGAAGTTGCAACTACGGCATCATTCGTAAATACAGTTCAAACAACTTTGGCAGTAAACTTCGATATTTCGATTCCTTATAATATTCCATCGGGTGGCAATTCAGAAATGGTTGATATTCAAAATCATTCATTGCGTTCAACTTTCAAATATTATGTTGTTCCGAAATTTGATAAAGATGCTTTCTTGACGGCAGTTATTACAGATTGGGAAAAATACAATTTGTTGCCAGGAACGGCTAATATATATTTTGAGGGAACTTTTGTAGGCACAACCGATATTGCAGGTGGCGAAGCCAAAGATTCATTATTAATTTCGATGGGAAGAGATAAAAAGATTATTTCAAAGCGTGAGACAATTGAAGAGTTTAAGTCAAGAAAAAATGTTGGTTCAAATATCCGTGAGACATTTGGTTACAGAATCACGCTCCGAAATACGAAAAATGAACCAATTTCAATCGTGATGGAAGACCAAGTGCCAATTTCACAAGATAGCCGAATTGAAGTTGAATTGGAAGATGCCATTGGAGCTGATTTTAATCGCGAAACTGGGAAACTTACTTGGAAACTGACCCTTCAACCGCTCGAAAACAAAGAGATTTTATTGAAATACAACGTAAAATATCCAAAAGGAAAAAATATTCAAGGACTTTAAAAATTTTGACAAGAGATATTAGACAAGGGATAAAAGAAAGTTTTCTCTTGTCCCTTGTCTAATATCTCGCTTCACAAATATGAATTTACAAGAAATTTGTCGTCAAACCGTAGAGGTAGCTCAAGAAGCAGGAGCATTTATTGCCCAAGAATCAGCCAAATTTAACCGCAATTCGGTAGAATATAAAGATGTAAATAATGTAGTTTCTTATGTTGATAAAGAAACCGAAAAAATAATCGTTAACCGTCTGCGAGAAATTTTGCCGCTCGCAGGATTTATAACAGAAGAGGGAACAGCCGACTCATCAGACCTCGAAGGTTTAAATTGGATTATCGACCCGCTCGATGGAACAGCCAATTTTATTCATGGTTTGCCCAATTATTCGGTAAGTTTGGCTCTCGCTCGTGGAAAAGATGTTTTAGTAGGAGTAGTGTATAATGTTTGCACAAAAGAAATATTTTCGGCAACCAAAGGCGGTGGAGCTTTTAGGAATGAAGAAAAAATTCAAGTTTCGCCAATCAAACATTTGGGCGAAAGTTTGCTGGCGACTGGTTTTCCTTATTATAAATTTGAAAATCAAGACAAATATCTGCTCATTTTGGAGTCTTTGATGCAAAAAACGCACGGTTTACGCCGCATGGGTTCGGCAGCTATTGATTTGGCATATACCGCTTGCGGATATTTTGATGGTTTCTACGAGTACAATCTTAATTCGTGGGATATGGCGGCAGGGATTCTCCTCGTAACCGAAGCTGGTGGTTTTGCTACCGATTTTTCGGGTGGAGACAATCATCTTTTTGGCGGTGATGTGGTTGTAGGTTCAGCCGTTCATGCCGAACTATTGGCCGAAATTCAACGTTATTGGAAGTAGTAATTAATTAATAATTGAGAATGAAAAATTAATAATTTTGCATAAAAATCATTCAAATTTATGGATTT
This sequence comes from Emticicia sp., assembly GCA_046291385.1. Lineage (GTDB taxonomy): Bacteria > Bacteroidota > Bacteroidia > Cytophagales > Spirosomataceae > Emticicia. The sequence goes on from JBKBSS010000001.1 coordinate 40,710, forward strand.
AGAGAAGTCGAGCAACGAATCGCTAAAATACCCAATCGGTGATTTTGTATATGGTAAAAAATATACAAAATCAGAT
>JBKBSS010000199.1:0-6126 GCA_046291385.1 Emticicia sp.
CACAACAAACTTGAAGACGTTTTTTGTGAAACTATTTTCAGCCACAATGGCTTTAATCAAACTTTTACAGCAATTTCCATTACTACTTTGGCATTTGTCCACGCACAATTTTTGCCAGTAATTTCGGAAAAAACCTTTTTAGATAAACTCCCAAAACTTCTTTTCCTCCCATATAAACTTCATCTTTATTGCTGTAAATGGCATCTAAAATTCGACTGGCACATTCATCGGCTGACATGCCATTAGCTTGATTTTCGTCCATTTTACCAAATTTACTGCCATCGGCCGCAACGGCATTGAGCGAGATATTTGTTTTGATATACCCTGGGCAAATCAGCGAAACGCCAATATTATCATCGTAAACTTCGGCACGAAGAGCATCAAAAAAACCGTGTAAAGCGTGCTTTGAGGCACAATAACCCGAACGCATCGGTGTGGCCAATTTTCCTGATAAACTGCTCGTTACGGCAATATGACCACTTTTTTGTTTTCTCATCATCGGTAAAACTGCTTTCGTAAGAGCCACAACCCCAAAGAAATTGAGATTCATAATTCGCTGATAAACAGCCATATCCGTCTCTTCTACCGAACTACGCTGCGAAATACCCGCATTATTAAACAGCACGTCGATTCGCCCGAAATGTTTGATTGCCTGTTGGGCTTTTGGCTCAATTTCTTCCGATTTCTCAACATCAATCGGCAAAACAAACACATCAGCATCGGGCAAGCCAGCTGCTTTTTTTACTCTTAAAAGTTCTTCTTCTCGGCGAGCCGAAAGTATCAATTTTGCACCTTCTTTGGCAAACGCATAAGCTGTTGCTTCGCCAATACCCGATGATGCTCCCGTTATCCAGACGACTTTATTTTCAAATTTTTTCATATTTATCGACAATTCTGTTTCTTTTTTTGTTTATTCTCTATAAAAGCAAAAGTAAGGTTTTTGAATGATAAAACGTTTATTCTTGGCAAAACCAACGAATATTTCGGAACTTTGCTTAACAAAAAAATCTTTTACGGAAATTAACGTCGGCAGGGTTTTGAACCCTGCCGACGTTGGTGCTACGAAATAATAAGCATGAGCAAACAAGACATAAGAAAACTTTCGACCGAACAAATAAAAACTTGGCTTACAGCCAATGGAGAACAAGGTTTCAGAGCTAAACAGATTTCGGAATGGCTTTGGAAAAAATCGGCGTGGAGTTTTGATGATATGACCAATCTATCATTGAAAACCCGTGAGTTACTGAAAGAGAATTTTGAAATTCGGGCGGTTTCGGTGCATAAAAAGCAAGTAAGCAATGACCGAACCATCAAATCGGGTTTTAAATTATTCGACGGAAATCTGGTTGAAGGCGTACTAATTCCTGCCGACGACCGCATGACGGCCTGCGTTTCATCGCAAGTGGGTTGCTCGCTTACTTGTAAGTTTTGTGCAACAGGCTACATGGCTCGCAAACGCAACCTCGACGGAGCTGAAATCTACGACCAAGTGGTGCTTATCAAGCAACAAGCCGAAGAACATTATAATCAGCCGCTCACCAATATCGTGTACATGGGCATGGGCGAACCGCTGCTCAATTATGCTGGTTTGATTGAATCGGTCAATTATATTACTTCGCCCGAAGGATTGAATTGGTCGCCGAAACGAATTACTGTAAGCACGGCAGGAATTGCCAAAATGATTCAGAAATTGGGCGATGATGGCGTAAAATTTAATTTGGCCCTCTCGCTTCATGCGGCAAATGATGCCAAACGCAACGAAATTATGCCTATAAATGAGAGTAATACGCTACAAAATTTGGCTACGGCTCTCAATTATTTCTACAAAAAAACTGGCAACCGAATTACGTTTGAATACATCGTATTTAACGATTTCAACGATTCGCTGCAAGATGCCAAAGAGCTTTGGGAATTTACGAAAAAAGTACCTGCAAAAGTTAATATCATTGAGTACAACCCCATTGCCGAAGCTGATTATGTAAATACGACCGAAGATAAATTGAGCAAATTTGCTAAGTTTTTGGAAGATAAAGGCGTAGTTGTAAACATTCGCCGTAGTCGTGGAAAAGATATTGATGCTGCTTGTGGGCAATTAGCTATTAAAGAGCCTACGGTGTAAAATTATACCTTTCAAAAAAGGCATTAAACGTATTTTCGATTTGCAAAAATTTGTATAACTTAGCAAAAAATTAATGATTATGCTAAAGACCATCAGTACCCAAAGTTGGACATACGAGCGACTTTTGCAAGAATTACCTTCGGAGTCGAGGTATGAAATCCGTAATTTCAATTTAATTGATATGCCAGCACCAACTATTGAACACCAACAAATTGTTGGCTTAGTTTACCGACTCTTATTTCAATTTGTAATTCAAAATCAACTCGGAGAAGTTTTTGTTTCACCAGTAGATGTGGTTTTTGATAAAGGAAATGTGTGCGAGCCAGATGTGATTTTTGTTGCTCATGAAAACAAGCAAATTATTGGTCGAAAAAATATTTCGGGTTCACCCGATTTGGTGGTAGAAGTAGTTTCAAAAGGCTCGGTTGTACGAGATTACGTAGAGAAAAAGAATGATTACGAAACTTTTGGCGTAAAAGAATACTGGTTGATTGACCCTCTCAACGAAACCATCATTGTTTATGCCTTAGAAGATAACAAATATGCAATTTTTTCATCGGTTGAAGAGCAAGGAACTGCCAAATCAAAACTTTTAGATGGCTTTGAACTGACTTTTGAGGAAGTCTTTGTTTCTGAGTAATTTTCAATTTTTCCTCAAAACTAATTTCTTAAACTCCAGCGGACTTTTGCCTTTGATTTCTTTAAAAACCTTACTGAAATACGAATTATTCGTAAATCCGCACTCAAAGCACACATCGGCAATGCTTTTTTCGGTCATTAATAACTGACAAGCTTTATTGATTCGATATTCGTTTACAAAATCGGTGTAAGTCTGATTAACTACCTTCTTGAAATAATTACAAAATGAAGGCACGGTAAGATTTGCAACATCGGCCACTTCTCTGATATTTACTGGATTTTGATAAGTTTGCTCTACATATTCATACACTCGTTTGAGCCGCAACTGGTCTTTTTGGTTAAAATCATAGCGAGTATCGGGTGAATTAAGCAAATGATATTCGGTAGAATGAGCCAACTCTTGAAAAATATTTAGCAACCCAATCAATCGCTCGAAATGCGATAAACTCATTAGCTTTTTTAATGCTTCGGCTATTTTTTGATGCGTTTCTCCATAAAACTGAACGCCTTGCTGCGAACGCTCAAACAGCTTTCTGATAGATTCCATTTCGGGTTTATCAAAAAACTTATCTCCCAAAAAATTATCTTTAAACTGAACCACAATTTCTTCGTGTTCGCCCAAAGCATCATAGCCAAAACCTGCATGAGGTAGATTTGAGCCAATCAGCACCAAATCGCCATCTTCATAATAACTCAGATGATTGCCTACGTGTCTTCGGCCATTTCCAGCAAAAACTAATACCAACTCAAACTCTGGATGATAGTGATAATTCCATGGATATTGCTGGGCGAGAACTTTCTGATGCAAAAACCTAAACGAACTGCCTTCATCATTTTGTATTTGTTCAAAAGGTGTTTTCACTCTATTAATATTAGTTTTATTAAATTTTTCATAAAAATAGTAATACAGTTTTAAAATTGATTAATAGACCTATATTTTTTTATGATAAAAACTTAGAAATTTGTATTATAAACTACTGACAAAAAGCGGTTTATATTTTTTGATTAAGGAAAACCTATGATGAATTATAAAAAGCGGGCAAATGCTCGCTTTTTTTTAGATAAAACCTTCTGAACTATCAACTGCTATAACCCATTTATTTTATGCAAAACTGGAAAATCAAACTTTCGCTTTATCTCAATTATTTTGTGTTTGCCATTTTGCTCAATAGTGTTGGGGCGGTGATTTTGCAAGTGCAACGCAACTTCGACGTAACAAAATCAGACGCATCGGTTTTAGAAGGCTTCAAAGACTTACCGATTGCGATTTGTTCGTTTTTATTGGCATCGTTTTTACCCAAAATCGGTTATAAAAAAGCCATGCTTGTGGCTTTGGCATTGGTCAGTATTATTTCGTTCACGATTCCCTACGCCGATGGTTTTTGGCACTTTAAGTTATTATTTTTAGTTGTCGGAATCTCGTTTGCTCTCATCAAAATTTCGGTTTTTGCCACAATCGGACTTATCACGAAAGACATCAAAGAACACTCAAGTTTTATGGGGCTACTCGAAGGCACTTTTATGATTGGGGTTTTGTTGGGCAATATTCTGTTTAGTCTATTTATTGATAATGATAATCCAAAATCGGCCACGTGGCTTAGTGTTTATTGGATTTTGGGTGCTTTATCGCTCATCGCATTTCTGTTGTTGATGTCAGCTAAATTGGATGAATCCGAAGCCACAGTCGAAGGTTCTTCACTCAGCAATGACTTCCTGGCGATGATTCGCCTTATTATTTTGCCATTGGTTGTTGTCTTTATTGTTAGCATATTTTTGTTTGTATTGATTGAACAAAGTTTCCAAACTTGGACGCCGACTTTCTACAAAGATATTCTGAAAGTACCAGCCAGCATGGGAATTCAGGCAGGGGCGATTTTGGCGGGGGCATTTGCCATTGGTCGTTTTGCATCGGGCGTAATTCTTCGTCGTTTTAGCTGGATTTTAGTTTTATCTATCTGCCTTATCATTTGTGCATCATTGGTTTTATTGACTTTACCACTCACGCAAGGCATTATTTCATCGCCCAATACTAACTGGACGAACGCACCGATTGTGGCCTATATTTTTCCGATTATGGGTATTTTCTTAGCTCCCATTTATCCAACCATCAACTCGGTTATTTTGAGTTCTTTGCCTAAGCATTTGCACAGCCCAATGTCGGGTTTGATTGTGGTGTTTTCGGCTTTGGGAGGCACAACGGGTTCTATCATTACAGGTCACGTTTTCGATGCTTTTACTGGACAAACCGCCTTTTATCTTTCATTAATTCCGATGGGAATTTTGTTGATTTGTTTGTTTATCCTCAACGCATTACAAAAGAAATCTAATACCGAAGTTTCTTTTACGAATACGGCTGGACATTAAATTTAAAGCTTTTCTATTTAAATTAACTTTTATCAAGACATTAACCATTCAACATTAAGCATTATTTTTTCCTATTATTTACGATGACAAGTAGCATTAAAAATATCTTTGACTTAGGGCTTTTGTTCGAACAAGTTCAGACAGAAAGTATATTTCCAGACAATAAAACTTTTCCCGATTGTATCGCAAAAGATAGTTTAGAGACCATAAATGAAGCTTTTTTGCAAGAAAAAGACACAGAAGGCTTTGATTTAAAGGCTTTCGTGATGAAATACTTTGATTTGCCCGTCAATCGAACGGCGGCTTATGAAAGTGACAAAAACCATTCGATTGAACAACATCTACAAACGCTTTGGACGGTACTCACCCGTGAACCCGAACAAGAAAACAGTTCGCTGATTCCGCTTCCGAAACCTTATATTGTGCCAGGTGGGCGTTTTGGTGAGGTTTATTATTGGGACAGCTATTTTACGATGCTCGGCCTGCGAGCTTCTGGACGAATCGACATGATTGAGTCAATGGTCGATAATTTTTCTTACTTAATTGATAAAATCGGACATATTCCAAACGGCAATCGCAGCTATTATGTGGGGCGTTCGCAACCGCCTTTTTACTCGTTGATGGTCAAACTTTTGAGCGAAGAAAAAGGCTCAGAAATGTTGGTAAAATATTTACCGCATTTGAAAAAAGAGTATGACTTTTGGATGAATGGAAGCGAGAAACTTACCACTGAAAACAATGCACTGCATCGTGTAGTATTAATGCCAAATGGTGCAATTTTAAATCGTTTTTGGGACGAAAATAACACGCCTCGACCAGAAGCTTTCAAAGAAGACCTTGAACTTTCGCATCAATCTACGCAAGAGCCAAGCGTTTTGTTTCGCCATTTACGTGCCGCCGCCGAATCGGGTTGGGATTTTAGCAGTCGATGGTTTAGAGAAACTGATTCTTTTGCCAGTATTCATACAACCGAAATCATTCCAATTGATTTGAATTGTTTGCTT
>JBKBSS010000200.1:0-6117 GCA_046291385.1 Emticicia sp.
AATACTCTGTCTGCTAAGGGCTGGATGTTTACTGACATTTTATTCTGAGTTTTTGAGTTTATAAAATTTAAGATTAATAGATGTGAGATACGAGATTTTGGATTTGAGAAATAAAACTTAAAAAACGATTTTAAGAATTGAATCTTTTTCCTGTCTCGAATCTTGTATCACGAATCCATGACGTGAATACAGTTCCACAAAAGTTTTGCCAACGAACTGTAAAGGTACGTTTTTCTGACAAAATTTCAGTTTTGACTGACAAAAATGTTTCGGATACTGACAAAAGGGGGATTTATTGGCTGCGAAGAGGCAAACAATGACATATATATAGTATGAAAAAGTACTTCAAAAGTTATATTTCAATGCCAAACCCAGTGAATTTTGGTCGGTTTGAAACTGCCAATAGCTCATATTATTTTGTCCGAGTGCTTGGTTGTATCTGATTGTGGCTTTTTTGATATGAGATTTTCCGATTAATGTACAGGTGATAGTTCCAGCCAGTGAAGCACCAATGATGCTCAAGTATGTGCCTGAATAGTATCTTGTTTGTCGGGAAATATTTTTTTGGAGTGTAGCAAGTATATAAATTGTTGGTATAAAACCAATGGCTTGCCCAATGCCCGTGAAAGTTTTGTAGCGTCGGTAATGAAAATTTACTTCGGGGTCGTTTAGTTCAAAAAAAGGTACTTCGAGCGAGCTATAGCTGCTCAGTCGGCGTTCACCATAATAATATGAGCCATTTACTTTTTGTAAAGGTTTCAGATAATACAGTTTTCGAGTGATATTTGGGTTGTAGTAAGCAGAATCTTTCTGAGCAAAAACGCAGAACGAAATACTGAAAAGTAGGAGTGTGGTGATGATTTTCATTCAAGATGTATATTAAGTTGTAGCACAATTTTTTAAATTGTGCTACAACGTTACGCTAAAATTGGTTTAATCACTTTTCCTGCAACATCGGTCAGTCTGAATGGTCGCCCTTGGAAAGCATAAGTTAGTTTCTCATGGTCAAAACCCATCAAGTTCAAAATAGTGGCTTGAAGGTCATGCACGTGCGTGCGGTCTTTTACTCCGTAATATCCTAAGTCGTCAGTTTCACCAAAAGTCATGCCTTTTTGGAGTCCGCCACCTGCCATAAAGACAGTAAAAGCTTCAAGATGATGGTCACGCCCTTTGAATGGCAGTGTTTGTCCGTCACGGTTTTCTTGCATGGGTGTTCGGCCAAATTCTCCGCCCCAAACTATTAAGGTTTCATCGAGTAAGCCACGCATTTTTAGGTCTTTTATTAAGGCTGTTACTGCTTGGTCAGTGGTGCGACATATATCCTTGAAACCACCATCTAAAGCCAATTCTTTACTTGTTCCATGAGCATCCCACCCCCAGTGAAAAAGTTGCACGAAACGCACGCCATTTTCTACTAAACGCCTTGCCAGTAGGCAATTATTGGCAAATGAGCCTTCGCCAGGTACTGCCCCGTACATATTTCTTACCCATTCGGGTTCTTTGCTGGTGTCCATTACTTCAGGAACAGACATTTGCATTCTGAACGCCATTTCGTACTGTGAAATACGGGTCAAAATTTCGGGGTCTTGTACGGCTTCGTATTGTTGTTTGTTTATTTCGTTGATAGCCTCAATGGTTTGCTTACGAATATCTCGGCTCATTCCGTGAGGGTCAGAAACATACAAAACAGGGTCGCCACCCGTGCGGCATTGCACACCTTGATAAATAGAAGGTAGAAAACCGCTTCCCCAAACGCTTTTTCCTGCATCGGGGCTGCGTCCGCCCGAAGCCAAAACTATAAAACCTGGTAAATTTTGATTTTCAGAACCCAATCCATAAACCGACCACGCACCGATACTCGGCCGCCCCAAGCGTGGGCTTCCTGTGTGCATCAATAGTTGAGCAGGAGCGTGATTAAATTGGTCGGTGTACATGGCTTTCAAGAAAGTTAGTTCATCGGCCACTTCGGGTAAATAGGGGAGAAAGTCAGAAATTAATGCTCCCGAATTTCCATGCTGTTTGAATTGTCCGATTGAACCCAACATTTTAGGCACTCCCCTGATAAAGGCAAACTTTTTTCCTTCTAAAAATTCCTGCGGACAATCTTGTCCGTCAAACTTTTGTAAAGCGGGTTTATAATCAAAGAGTTCTAATTGCGATGGAGCTCCCGCCATGTGGATGTAAATGACCTGTTTTACTTTCGGAGCAAAATGTGGTTGCTTCGGAAACATGGGGTCGGTGAGAGATTGTGCTGGATTTTCTTTTCCCAAACAGCCACCCAGCAACGAACCAAAAGCCATTGCTCCGAGTCCTGTTGTGCAAGTTTGCAGAAAATGACGTCGGGTTTGGTACTCCGCCTCAGCGTGTAGAAATTCTTTGATTAGTTTTTCCATTAGTAAAAGTCGAATTAATCTACCAAATTACGAAAATATTTGTATGGACAAGTTAGTTTTTTCAATATTTCGATATTCATTTTGATTACCTTGTGATTGAGGGGCTGAACTCTAAGCGTTTTTTTCTACTTTTGTAGTATGACTATATTGTCATAGTGTTATTATTGTGTTAAATTTTAATGTCCAAACTTGCAGTTCAAGATACGTTCTTTGATTTTTCTGACTATGGAAGACCATTTGCCAAAATTATAGCCAATCAGTTAAAAAACACTCGTTTTACGCCTGTTCATCTAACGCTTCTTTTTGGCGTTTCTGGCTTAGTTGCTGTTTATTGTATGCTGAATGCTCATTATTTGTGGGCAGGTTTTTTTCTTATCATCAAATCAATTCTTGATGCAGCCGACGGAGAATTATCAAGGGTAAAAAATACTCCTTCTTATACTGGTAGGTATTTGGATAGTATCTTTGATATTATCTTAAATTTTATGTTTCTGATGAGCATTTGCTACATTTCCGACAGTTCGTTGGAACTTGCATTGGTTGCTTTTTTTGCTATTCAGCTACAAGGAACGGTCTATAATTTTTATTACGTAATTCTGAGAAATAATTCGGTAGGAGGAGACGCTACGAGTAAGATTTTTGAGACCGAAACACCAAAAGCATTTCCGAATGAAAGTCAGCAAACTGTTAATACTTTGTTTGCAATTTATCTATCACTTTACGGCCTTTTTGATAGAATTATTTATCGGTTAGATGCCAAAGCTTATGCAATTAAAACCTTTCCGAGTTGGTTTATGACAATGGTTTCAGTTTATGGATTAGGTTTTCAGTTATTGGTTATCGCAGTGATGCTGGCAACTAATTTGGTCAATTATATCGTGCCATTTTTTATCGTTTATACGCTATTTGCAGTGTTTTTGATAGGAATTAGGCGTTTGTATTTGACTAATTAGTGTTTGAATTTTACTCGTAGGAACGTCCAATTTGGACGTTCCTACGAAGTTCATTTTTATAAAGCTGAAACTTTTCTGGAAGCAATACTTTCATAAACACCATCCCAAAGTTCGATGCGTTTTTGGAGCGATTGAATCGTTGCGTCTTCGGCTTCTTTCCAAAACTCTTCGTTTTCTCCGCACAGGTTGGCTGTCATTTGAAGGGCTAAATGGCTGTGGTGGTCGCCATCTACTTCGATGTGGCGTTCGAGATAATATTTAAAAGTTGAGATTTTCTCAGGAACACTCAAATGAATATCATTAATGATGGATATAAACATTCCTGGAATCAAATCTTCACGACCGAATGTAAAAATAGCTGCTTGAAGATAAGGCTTATTGCTACCAATAATATCAAAAGTGAAATTTACAAAATTGCGAGCGGCTTCGGGTGTGCCAGCTATTACGAATGATGAATGTAAGTCGCCTGATTCTTTCAAAACCGAAATAAATTTTTCGATTTGAGAAGTATCGGCTTCGGCTTGGTGCATTCCATCGAGATAAAGCTCGAAATGACTTTTACGAACACCGTTCATGTCAACATCTGACTCTTCGCCCGCTACGATTTCGTTGATTAAATAACGAGTTTCGGCCGAACCTACTGGAAACCACGGCACTGATGTGCAAGTAAGATTGGTTTGCAGTGCTTTGAGCAACGACATAAAATCCCAAACGGCATAAACGTGATATTGCATGAAAACCTTCAAATCATCAAGGTCATTGATTAGTGAATAGACTTTATGATTGACAATCTGCTGTCTCAAAGGTTCGATTTTTTCTTGAATTGCTGCTATGTGATGGTTCATGATGCTTAGTTTGATTATAATAAATAGTAAACTCCAAAATCTTAAAAAAGTTATGGATGTATCCATTAATACACTATAATTTACGGTTTTTTTGTTTTATTGTCAGAAAAATTGGATGGTTTTGTAGAACAATCTTTTAAATTGTTTCCTGCGACACGAGAAACAACTTAAAAATCGAACGATGGCGGCTGACCTTTGCCGACGTGGTTGTTTTGCAAAAGATTAAACCATCTAAATTATAGTGTAATTAATGAAATACACAATAAGATTAAAGGCTTTTAAATTGTATCTGTTTTTTAGTGGTTTTATTGAAGAATATAAGTAGAGTGGGTACGATTTAAGAATCATAAAGCACTGAATATCAGTACTTTATAAGCAATTAAATTGATGTTTATTTTTGTCCCAGTAGATAAATACACGCAATTATAGGCACTAATCAGGCGAGTTTTTTGTACAAATTTATATGTTCATCTGTAAACCTTTCCCAAGAAAACTTTGCGGCTTGTGAAAGTGCTTTTTTACTTAAATCACTTCGCAGATTTTCGTTTTGATAAAGCTGCAACATAGCTGCCGAAATGGCAGTTTCATCGGTTGGCTCGACCAAAATACCTGCATCACCAACCACTTCAGGAATTGAACTTTTCGTAGATGAAATCACGGGCGTTCCGCACTGCATGGCTTCGAGCGGAGGCAATCCAAAACCTTCGTAAAGTGAAGGATAAACAAACCCAATAGCCGACGAATACAAAGCCGCTAAGTCTTCATCTGCTACAAAGCCAGTCGTGATGATTCGCTCTTTTAATGCAGGATTCGACTTTATTTCATCGAAAATACCATCAAATTGCCAGCCTTTTGTGCCGACAAGCACCAAGTTTAAATCATTAATGTGTTCTTGCTGAATGAGTTTCAAGAAAGCCCTGATTGTGCGTTCGATGTTTTTTCGAGGCTCTAAAGTCGAAACTGAAAGTAGATGTTTACTATCGGCTGAGATATTGTATTTTTTTAAGGTTTTTGCTATTCTCGTTTTGTCAGTTTCTTGATAAAAAATATCTTTTGAAGCCGCCAAATGCACTACTGAAACTCGTTCGGGGGAAATTCCCGTTACCTCGCATAAATCATTCTTAGTAGCTTCCGAAACACAGATGGGCGTTGTATGCTCATCAATACTTTCCAAAACTTTACGCATCATCATTTTATTCCATTCTCCGAAATATTGCGGGAATAAATGCGGAATCAAATCATGAATCGTGATGATTTTCTTAGGTTTTGAAAAACCTTTTAATTCTTGTGGAATCGGTAAAAAAGGCGAATGATAAATATCGTAAGCCGCTAAAGAAGTTTGATTAAACGAAAAATTAGGTTTTAGATAGCCACGAGTACGCACAAATGCCTCTCTAACAGCCTTTTGTGGTAAAGATTTAAACGGAAAAATGGAGATAATCGAACTCTCAAATTTGGCTTTAAATTTATCTGATTGTTTATTGACCAAATTAAATTTCGATTCGGGGAAGTATTTTTTTAAATAGCTCATCATTTCGGGCAAATTCTCGGTATTTGCCAACGAAAGGTCGATTTCATTGCTTGTGTGCAAGCCTTTGAAAAGTTCTTCGACAACTCTGAAAACTCCTGTGCGAGATTGCTCATGGAAATAACCCAAGCCCAAAACCGATGTATCTAAAATAACTTTATTCATCTAAAAAAGTGCTTATTTTCTTTAAAACTAATGTTTTTACTGCATCAGTTTCTACATTTTCTTGATAGAGAATCTCAACGTTTTCTCGCTCAAATGGTAAACCAACGCTTGGTTGATGGCTGTGAATGAGATAAACAGGGAAATTGGCTAAAGGAAAAAATGGGTAGCCCGTTCCTTTAAAAAATGTAATCGTTTTGCAGAAAATACAACAAAAATGCTCAGGAAAAGAATCA
>JBKBSS010000201.1:0-6100 GCA_046291385.1 Emticicia sp.
TGGCTTCTAACCAAGTGTAGTGACTTGATAATCAAGGTTCTCGGCATTGAAGTATCTGACAGTTCGGTAACAGAAGAAGAAATCAAATCAATGATTCAGGAAGGAACAACGGGCGGTGCAATTGACGAAATCGAACAAGAAATTGTTCAGAATGTATTTCATTTGGGCGATAGAAAAATCACATCGTTGATGACCAATCGCAGTGATTTGACTTACCTCGATTTGGAAGATTCGATACAAGAAAACATTGAGAAAATCATCGAAACTAAGCATTCCGTTTATCCAATTTGTAAAGATGGCATTGATAATATTTCGGGGCTTTTATATATCAAAGATTTGCTCGGTAAAGATTTAGGCACTGAATTGCAGAATCTTGCCAATCTTGGAAAAGAACCTTTGTTTATTCCCGAAAATAATCAGGCGTATCAAGCACTTGAAAAATTCCGTGAAGAACGTATTCATATGGGAATTATCTTGGATGAATATGGCAGTGTGATGGGAATTATTACGCTCAATGATATTTTGGATGCGTTGGTGGGCGATATTTCGATGGATGATGAGTTTGAATACGATGTATTTGAGCGTGAAGATGGCAGTTTCTTAGTTGATGCCTCTCTCCCATTCGATGATTTCTTGAATCAGTTTGATGTTGTAATCAATAATCGCAAAGAATATACTGGTTTTGATACCCTTGGAGGTTTTGCTCTGCACATTTTACAGGAAATTCCCGATACTGGCGATAGATTTGAATGGGAAGATTACGAATTTGAAATCATTGATATGGATAAAAATCGTATTGATAAGATTTTGTTGAAGAAGAAAGGAAACCCCTAAATACCCCTAACCCCTAAAGGGGAACAAAAACATTTTCTACTCATAGAATATGAAAATTATGTCCCTCTTTATATTGCCTCTGTTAGGATTATTTTTATTTTAGCTCCCCTTTAGGGGCGGGGGGGTATTCTAAGTTATGACCGTATCTCAAAAAATTGCTTCTTTATTATTGGAAACAAAAGCAGTAAAATTAAGTCCTGCACAACCATTTAAGTGGAGTTCGGGCTGGAATTCGCCCATCTACTGCGATAACCGTGTGACGCTTTCATTTGCCGAAGGACGTACTTTTATCAAGAAATCTTTGGCAAAAGCCATCAAAAAACACTTTCCTGATGCAACTTTAGTCGCTGGTGTAGCTACGGCTGGCATTCCGCAAGGAGCTTTGGTTGCTGATGCTTTGGGCTTGCCGTTTGCGTATGTTCGTCCTAAACCGAAAGAGCATGGCATGGGCAATCAGATTGAAGGACGTATCGAAAAAGGGCAAAAAGTTGTCGTTATCGAAGATTTGATTTCAACTGGTGGCAGTTCTTTAAAAGCCGTTGATGCTCTCCGTGAGGCAGGAATCGAAGTTGTGGGAATGGTGGCAATTTTCACTTATGGTTTTAAAGTTGCTGATAAAAACTTTGCCGATAAAGGTGTAAAATTGGTTACATTGAGTCATTATAATGCCCTCATCGACCAAGCAATTGCACAAAATTATATTTCAGCCGATTCGTTAGAATCATTGAAGAAATGGAGACGCAATCCCGAAAAATGGGGCGTTTGATTTTGAAAATATATTCAATTAAAAGAGGTTTGATGTTTTAACATCAAACCTCTTTTAATTTCTACAAATAACTGAATATCAATTGCATCCGCCAATTTCAGCCTTGAAAACCGAGCTTGCATTTACCTGAAAACCCGCATTAAGCGATACAGATTTTCCTGCACGATAGGTAACATTTGCGGGTGCCATGACTTTATTGATTGCAGTAATTGTCTGCGTTACCACAACTGTACTCGTGCCACTCGAAATATCAGCAACAATACTTTGAGTCGTTGGATTGACTTCTACCGCACTTGTGGCACTTCGCACACTTGCACATTGTCCATTCTTACATTCGGCATAATAAGTGGTATTAACAGTTGGATTTTGGACTAAACTATTACCCGTACCCAAGGCAACACCTCCCGTAAGCTGGTTATACCAAGTAACAGTTCCAACCGAGCAAGTGGCCGTTAGCGTTAGGCTTGTGCCGCTACAAATAGCAGTTGCACTAACTCCTACTCCAGTAGCAGCAGCAACTCCGATATTAAACACAACTGGTGTACGGCAAGTTGTATTGCTTGCAGTTGTTACATAAAATGTATTTGAGCCAACAGTAGCTGTATTTGCAATACCCGAACCAGCCACTCCAACTGGATTAAATACTTCGCCAGTAGCCAGCGGCGAACCGCCCGAAGATGCCAAGTACCAATTATTTACATCAGCAAAAATAGCCTGATTACTTTGCAAAGTAAAAGACCCTATTACGCCATTGAAGTAGGTAGAAACTACCAAAATGTAAGTAGTACCAGCAATAATTGGGTGAGTTAATTTTGAAGCATATAATAAAGCACCGCTATCATCATCTCCTTTTAAAAAATTAGTTGCTGGAGCGGCAGGATTAAAAGCAGTCTGATAAAGTGTTAGGTAGGTATCGTAAGGGTCGCCAGTAAGCGTTCCACCAATAGTTTCGACATCAAGCGTGCCAGAAGCCGATGCCACAAAAGTATAGGTTTTATAATAAACCGCACTTCCAATATTTGAAGCAACATAACTGGAAGTATTATCATTATCTCCTCTTCGATAAGTTGTTCCTCCAGCTACTAAAGTACCTGTAACTGTATTACCTTTAGCCAAAGGAACGACTAATCCTTGTCCATTTGGTACTGTTCCGTTCTGGCAAACCGTATAAGATGCAACAGTCGGCGTTACAAAAGGATTTACAAGCACACTCACAGACTGTGCCGAAGGTGTTGGATTACAAGCGTCGGGGCTAATTGTAAAATAATATTTAACCAAAATCGGATAAGTTGTTGTGTTTATCAAACTCTCGTTGATATTGGCTGAACTTCCGCTTGCGGCGGCATTGCTGATACCTGCAATTGCGGGGCGAGTCCAGTTATAACTTACGCCACTTGCAGCAGTAGTTGCCGTATAAGAAAGAGGAGTATTTGAGCAAACACTTAGCATTGAAGTAGGAGAAGTAAGCAAATTATTGCTAAATAGCGTAAAATCTTCAACTACCACACGGTCATTTGATGAGCTTCCGCTCGATGCAAAAAAGCCCAATCCACGACGAGCGAATGCACGCCCGATAGCACATCGGTAACGCCCACCAAACAACATTTGGTCAGCTTGAAGAATAGCATTTCGAGCATCAACAAAACTTGGGCTACAAGGTTGTAAACGTAGCCCTTCGTTTACTAATTTAAGTGCCGCAATATTGCCTCTCATGTCTGCAATATTGGCTGGAACGGTATAAATATTGTTCACAATTTGATTATCCTGTAAAATAATCTCCCAAGTCATGTCCCAAAGCATAGTTGCCCAAATAGACCCAATTCCGTGAGGGCGAGAGAAGTTTGATTCGTCAGAAACTTTTGCATAGGTAACCAATGAATTGACATTTGCCATATCATAAGAATAGCGATAAGGGCGAATACCAGTTCCAGTGATTGGTTGCCCCAAAGCATAAGTTCCGATACCACGAGGAAGATTGGCACTGGCTAAACTTGGGGTCAACGATGCCCAATTAGTTGTAAGCATTAATGCAGCATAATCGCTCCAACCTTCACCACCTTGCTCGGCATTTCCCAAACAAGAAGAGTTAGCTGGACCACCAGTTAGGCGTATTGACCAACCATGTCCGTATTCGTGGGCAATAATACCATTGTCAAAATCGCCATCGGGTTGATAAACATTTGAAGTATTCCAAAGGAACATCTGCATACGGCCATTTCCACCATCTACTGGGGTTGAAAAATTAGCATTATTTACGCCTGCACCATCTTGGGCATCGGCATATATAAAATCATTTCCAGCTCCACCTCTTCCTACATTATCTTTCTGAAAATTACCGCCTGGCTCGTCAAATCCATATTTCCACAAAACATCATGAATGAGATTATTCCAGTAAAACAAATTGGTGATAGCCGCATTTTGGTTGCCTGCGGCAGTTGCCAGCCCTTGCGTGTATGAATAATTAAAGTCGAGTGTAGCTGATATTGGGCTTCCCCCTGTTCCATTATTGGCATTAGCATCTTCCTGAGCCCAAACATTGTTTCCACGAGTTGTTGTATAATCGGTCGTACCATCATTATGCCAACCATTGGTAGTACCTGGGCCTGTGCCAGTAGGTACAAATTTAGTATATGGACTTGTGACTACTGTACGAGAACCATGAAGAGGGCTTTCGAGCGGAATATCAAAAACATTATATTGATTAGGTGCTAAAACAGCCAAATTTTGGGGAGTAGAATACTGGTTTTCTACACAAACATGAGGAGTTGTTTGGTGCTGAGGAGTACCAAAATTACAATGAATAATATCATCATCGGTACTCAAAATATTTCCTGTGATTGCATCAACTTGTATATTCCAACTATTTTTCCCATCTTTTGCCAAAAACCTAACGTTCCATGTCAAAGCTACTTTTAGGAATTTTTTTTCGCCATCGGCGGTATTATAAGGCAACCAATAAAGTTGCACATTGATTGGCTCATCCGAAAGACTTTGGTCTCGATATACTGCTTTGGTTATTAGTCCACTGGGGATTTTTACGGTACTTAGCTCTTCAATTTGACTTAAATTACTAATGGTTAAATTTCGACTCATTGCCGCATTTCTGATAGCTTGCACTGGACTAAGTTTCTCTTTTAATGGACTAACTGTTACTTTTCCTGCAAGATTCTGAACAAAACTACTGGTTACGTATTCAACATTGCCGTTTTTCAAAGTTAGGTTCAGTAAAGCATTATAAACCTCGACTGACTGATGGGTTTGGGCAAAATATACATGATACCACCCCGTTGTGGGCGAAAGATACGCACTCGAAATTTGCATTTCGTTCATATCGGCGGCCGTGAGATTTTGTTTTGCGGCATTGGCTGTCAGATAATTTTTGGCGATTTCGATTTCTTTCTGTGCATAAGTCGAAATTGAGCATAACATGACCGCAATAATCGCTGTTATTTTGGTTTTAAAGTCACTAAAATTAAACATAAAGGTTATTGTCATCGGCAGTAATTACAATTAGTGATTAAATTATACGTGAAAATAGATGCAAAAGAAAATCAAAAAATAGTATAGATACAAATATAAACGATGCTAACTGATATTCATAGTTCTATCCACACCAGATGATTATCAATTACATCCTCCAATTTCAGCCTTAAAAACCGAGTTTGAATTTACCTGAAAACCCGCACTCAATAAAATCGAATTACCCGCTTTATAAATTGTATTGGCAGGAGAGAGAATTTTATTAGTTGCCGTAATAGTTTTACTTGCTTGTTTTGTGCTTGTACCACTCGAAACATCATCTGTTGGACTAAGCAAAATTAAAGATGAGCTTACTGAAGTTAAATTGGAATTATTTGAGGTTCCAGTAAGTGTTTGGTTTGTTGAAACGACCCTTATTCTATAATTAGACCCTAACGATATACTCAATGGAATGGTACATGCAACTACCCCTGCCGATGCTGCACTTCCAATAATAGTTGGATTGCTGAATGTGCCATTGGCATCAGAAAGCTGAACATCAAATTGATTTGCAGGGTTAAATGCCCCAATTGTAGTAAAATTCACATTAAAAGTGCTTCCTGCACACAAAGAATTAATGGTAAAAGTTGGAGCAGAAATACTCGCATTGTTGGCAACAATCGTAAAATGAGTATCTATTGGCCCATAAACTACACTACCTTGTCCGTTATCTTGGCTATACCCAGTTATGGTTAATTTATAATTGCCTGGGCCGAAATTTCTTCCCAAAACATTATTCCCTGTATTATTGAATAAAGCAAAAGGCGGTATATTTTCAACTACGTCGTGCAAATAGGGTAATCCTGTGATTTTCATTCTAAAACTTTCAATCAGGATTGAAGGGCAAATTGGATTTACCAGAATAGAGGTTTGTTCTGAAACTTCGGCAATTACCATATTATTGACCAACGGAAATTTAAAAACAAATGGATTGCCAGCCTGCACGTAATCATACTCAACAACTGTTAGACAAGGGTCATT
>JBKBSS010000202.1:0-6085 GCA_046291385.1 Emticicia sp.
TGGCAAACGTATGGAAGCAAGAAGATACTAATTACGGAAATAACCGTGAACATTTTCGGTTAAAAATTGAGGCTCGGAGGTATAAAAAAGCTAATTTGGACATGGCTGGATTTTACACAGCTTATGAATTGTTTTTTAAACAAGTAAACGACCATATTAGCAGAAACGTTGGCCGTGAATGCGAAAGTGGCCCTTGTGCGTATTTTGAAAACTTGGATTATCCCGTGAGTAAATATGTTGTAGGTGGAACAGCAAAAATTGGTTATCAGCACAGATTTAAAAATGAAGACAAAAAAAAGACTAAATTTGTGTTTGATTTTTATGTAGGTTTGGGACTTAGAAGAATAATGATTGACCACAAAATTGATGGTGCAGCAACACAGAATAATTCATGGTTTTTTAATGACGCTTGGTTTGGTGGCTTTGGTTGGAAAGATAATGCCTATAATATTCCGCATGGTTCGCTCGGGATTAGGTTTGGGTATCTTGTTTTTTAGCTTTTTTGCGTCATCTGCTCAAAATAGCTTCTCGTTTCTGAATATTGCCAATAATGCTCGTGTAAACGGCTTGGGTGGCATTAATGTCTCGCTGGCCGATAATGATATAAATCTTTTTTCGTTCAATCCTGCTTTGCTCGACTCTGCCAATGCTGGACAAATTGGCTTGAATTTTTCGCCATATTTGGCTTCGAGTAAGTTTCTTACGCTCAATTATTCTCCAAAATTTACGCAAAAA
Organism: Emticicia sp.; assembly: GCA_046291385.1. Classification (GTDB taxonomy): domain Bacteria; phylum Bacteroidota; class Bacteroidia; order Cytophagales; family Spirosomataceae; genus Emticicia. The sequence goes on from JBKBSS010000202.1 coordinate 736, forward strand.
ACATTAGCAGGAAATTGGGCAGTTTCGTTGCAAAACCTCAACTATGGTACTTTTCAGGGAACTGATGCAGTAGGAAATTTGACGAATGATTTTTCGGCCAATGATTTTTTGTTGGGGCTTACTCATTCTCGAAAAGTGAATTATATTACTTTCGGAATTACGGCAAAATTAGTGGCATCGGTGCTTGAATCTTACAGTTCGGTGGCATTTCTGACCGATTGGGGCGGAACTTTCAAGCATCCAAAACACGAATTGAGCATCGGAGTTGTGGCAAAAAATATTGGTTTTGTGCTGAAAAGCTACGGAAATATTCGCCCAGAAATACCCTTTGATTTACAAGTTGGAGCATCTTTCAAACCAAAATATATGCCAGTACGTTTTTCGCTCACGGGGCATCATTTATACGTTTTTGATATTGCCTACAACGACCCTACTTTCAATTTTACTTTCGATGAGCAAGGCAATAAAATACCCAAAAAGATTTCGACGGCTGATAAAATCTCTCGACATTTTATACTAAGTACCGAAATTTTGATTCATAAAAGCTTCAATTTGTTGTTGGGTTATAATTTTCTTCGTAGAAAGGAACTGCTAATTAATGGTCTTGGTGGAGCATCGGGCTTTTCGTTTGGGGTAAATATTCGCCTAAAAAGGCTTGATTTTGCTATTTCGCATAGTGTTTTCGCTTCTCCCAGAGGTCAAACTACTTTTACACTCAATTGGCGGAGGTGATGATGAAATGCCTTATTTCAATCATTTTTTAGAAGAAATCTGTAAAAACCATACGTTTTTCATTAATTTGTGTAATCTTTAAGTAAGTTTTTAGTATTAACCTTCTTCTCCTTTACAATTATGTTAAAAAAAATCCTGCTCGGCATTGCTGTTGCATTAATTTTGATGCAATTTATTCGTCCAGAAAAAAATCTTTCGGATGACCGTACCAATGATATTTCAACCAAATATCCAATACCCGATGATTTAAAGCACACCTTTCAAGGTGCTTGTAATGATTGCCACTCAAACAAGACCGAATATCCTTGGTATAATAATATTCAACCAGTGGCGTTTTTGCTTGCCAACCACGTAACAGATGGTAAACGTCACCTTAATTTTTCGACATTTACCAAAATGCCGATTGCAGTTCAAAACCATAAACTGGAAGAGATTGCCGAGCAGGTAGAGGAAAAAGAGATGCCCGACCGCTCTTACACGTTTTTTGGATTGCATAAAGAAGCAAACTTAACGGATGCTCAACGCCAGCAAATTATCTCATGGGCAAAAGCACAAATGGATACCTTAAAGGCCAATTATCCTGCCGATAGTTTGGTGATGAAACGCAGAACTCCGCCAAAAGAATAAATACGTTTATTGCTGTAGTAAAAAGTGGGGTAGCCACATTTTATTAGATTTACCCAACTAAATATTAGAGCAAATGATGTTTTTTGAGTAAGCACTTCGGCTAAAACTGAGGTTTTATTTATCAAAAACAGCAATCACACTTGTGGTTGCTGTTTTTGTGCTTAAATCGGTCATTCACAAACTTTCTGTTATCTATTTTGTTTTATCACAACGGAAGCTACCTTTGTATTTAATATTTAATCAAAAAACTAAGCTTTTATTATAAAGCATTTTTCTAAAATAATGTCGAAAAAAATAGAAAACCTTACGCCACAACAAATCGTAAACGAACTCGATAAGTATATAATCGGACAAAAAGAAGCCAAACGAAATGTGGCCATTGCTCTCCGAAATCGTTGGAGAAGAATGAATGCCGCTGCCGATATGGTATCCGAAATTATTCCGAATAATATTTTGATGATTGGCTCAACGGGCGTTGGGAAAACCGAAATCGCTCGCCGATTGGCCAAAATTGCCGATGCTCCTTTTGTAAAAGTGGAGGCTTCAAAATTTACCGAAGTGGGTTATGTGGGACGTGACTGCGAAAGCATGGTGCGTGATTTGGTCGAACAGGCTGTAAATATGGTGAAACTTGCCAAAAAAGAAGACGTAAAAGCCAAAGCCTTAGAAACGGTCGAAGACCAGCTCTTGGATATTCTGATTCCGCCCGTAAAAGACCAGAAAGAAGCAGGTTTTGTATTAGAAGAAGACAAAAAAGAGGTTAATGATAATACAGAGTCTTTATTAAACGAGAAAACCCGTGAAGCATTCCGCTCGAAACTTCGCAATGGCGACCTCGACCACCGTAAAGTAGAAATTGATGTTCAAGGCGGTGGAATGCCAAATATTGGTGTGATGGGTGGCCCAATTGACGATATGTCGATGATGAATATTCAGGAAATGTTGGGCGGAATGATGCCAAAAAGAGGCAAAAAACGTAAATTAACGATTGCCGAAGCTCGAAAAGTTTTGTTGGAAGAAGAAGCCTCAAAGCTCATTGATATGGACGAGGTGAAAGAAGAAGCCATCTGGAAAGCCGAAAATCTCGGAATTATTTTTATTGACGAAATTGATAAAATCGCTAATAGTGGAGCAAAATCGGGTGGGGGAGCAGATGTAAGCCGTGAAGGCGTACAGCGAGATTTATTGCCAATTGTGGAAGGAAGTGCCGTAAATACCAAACACGGAACTGTAAAAACCGACCATATTTTATTCGTAGCCGCTGGAGCATTTCACGTATCAAAACCTTCTGATTTGATTCCCGAATTACAAGGCCGTTTCCCGATTAGAGTAGAATTGGAGAGTTTAACCGAAGATAATTTTTATCAGATTCTGAAAGCACCCAAAAATGCCCTCACGAAGCAATATATTGCGATGCTCGAAGCCGAAGGTGTAACGCTAACTTTTGAAGATGATGCCTTGAGAGAACTCGCTCGCATCGCATTTGAAGCCAATAGTGAAGTAGAGAATATCGGTGCAAGAAGGCTACAAACCGTAATGAGCCGCTTACTCAACGAAATCATGTTTGATGTACCAGACAATATCGTCATGGATTCGACAATTATAATTACCAAAGAATTAGTTACCCTACGTCTCGCAGGTTTAGTTAAAAACCGAGATTTGAGCCAGTATATTTTATAATCGTAGAACTCAGTTCTACTTCGCTGACAAACAAAAAAGCGTGAAGGTTTTCCTCCACGCTTTTTGTTTATTATCAACAATATTCTTATTTCGATACTACCTTAATATCAGCACCATTACTTGCTCCATTCGCACCGATTGCATCAATTCTTGTATCAATAATTCCTTTTACCAATAGTCTCTTTTTGATAGCAAATGCTCTTTTAGTAGCCATTGTTTTATTATCCATGCCCACTGCATTGTTTGAATGTCCTTGCAATTGAATCTGCATTTTTGGATATTTAATCATCAAATCGGCTAATTCATCAATAATCAAATCCGATTCTGCATCAAGTGCCTGCGAACCTTTCACAAAAGCAACATTTGTCATCGGAAATATCTGTCCAACGGGCTTTGCTTTATCAATCAAATACGCATTTACACCTTCACCAAAAGTACTGTATTGCTCAGTTGAAGTCAAAGATGGTGTAGCGGCTGCTACTGAGTCTTTTATCGCAACCGAATCAACGATTGGTTTTGTGATTGTGTCTGTTTGAATAGCCGTTGAATCAACAACCAATTCTCCACCAGTCGATTCCGACTGTGAAGGTTGATAGAAATTCATGTACCAATAAATTCCACCAGCGATTGCCGCCACAGCAAGCAAACCAATCAACAATAATTTAATCGGAATTGGCGAACTGCTTGTTTCTTCTTCTTCATTAGCTGCCGATGGAGCAACATTTTTAGAAGTTGATGTTTCTTCGGTAGGAACAAGGTTTTTACCTTTGATAGGAACCAATTTGCCCGAAGCCATTTTCTTGGTAGCAACAAATTTGGGCGAAAGTAATTCTTGCAAACCCAATTGCGGAATCATTTTTTCCAACAATTCTTCTGGTACTAATTTGAAAAGTGGCTCGTGATGGTCGCTCAAAAAAGTAATTAAACCATCAACATCAAGTTTGTTGGTGTCAATTTCTTTGCTTACGGCATCAATCAATATCGGAGCGGCAAGGCTCGCATACATTGTCGAAGAGTTTTTCTTGATACCCGCATAGATACCAATCATGCTCACGAGCGGACTTTTGTAAGCAGGGAAAATCTGGCTGATGAGGCCATCACCAGTTTTCAAGATATTATCTAATTTATCTTTTTTATTCAGATAAGACATTACGTCTCCAATCATTTCGCCACCTTGATTACCCTTTTGAATTTGATTGAAAAGCATACTCACACTCATCATACTGCCCGTACGACGTACCAAACCCGCAATTAATGTGTAAAAAATACCATCTAATGCTTTTCGTGTTTTCTCTGGCTCTTCTTCCGAAAGCTTGGCAATCTTTGATACCACTTCATCTGTCAAAGCCTCGTTCAACGTATCAAATAAGTTCATAAGTTTATTTTTATTTAAATAATTGGCAATTGTTTCCTACAAAATTTATAATTTGGTGCAAAACAACACAAAAGTACGGATTTTTGATAGAAACTTCACACCTTTTTCTTGATAATCATCCTATTACGGTTTAAAAATATTTATTGTAATTAAGCATAAATACGCCATAATGCTTTGATAGTCAATTAGTAAGTGTGATTTTTTCTGGAAATATATCAATAATAAAAAATATCTATCGACCGTAGTCAAAAGTATTTGACTGACAAAACCATTGTACAAATTATGCCTAATCAGGAAAACGAAAATTTACGCAGCCAAGATTGGTTCGGTAAAGAAGGAAAAGATGGATTTATTTACCGAAGTTGGATAAAAAATCAAGGCTATCCAGCACATCAATTTAAAGGAAAACCAGTAATCGGAATCTGTAATACTTGGTCAGAAGTTACGCCTTGTAATGGGCATTTTAGAGAATTGGCTCAAGTCGTAAAAAACGGCGTTTATGAAGCAGGCGGTTTTCCGTTGGAATTCCCCGTGATGTCGCTCGGTGAAACAATCATTCGTCCAACCGCCATGCTTTACCGAAATTTGGCGGCAATGACCGTCGAAGAAAGTATCAGAGGAAATCCTTTCGATGCCATTGTTTTGCTCACAGGTTGCGATAAAACCACGCCATCGCTCGTAATGGGTGCTGCCAGTTGTGACCTTCCGACGATTGTTGTGCCAGGTGGCCCGATGCTCAACGGACGTTTTCAAGGAAAAGCCATTGGTTCGGGTACTGACGTGTGGCGTTTTGCCGATGATTTGAAAACTGGCAAAATGACCCCCGAAGAGTTTGAAGAAGCTGAATCGTGCATGAGCCGAAGCATTGGGCATTGCTCAACAATGGGAACTGCCTCAACAATGGCCGTGATGGTTGAAGCTTTGGGCTTGACATTG
>JBKBSS010000203.1:0-6050 GCA_046291385.1 Emticicia sp.
AGGTGGCGACGTTTTCGTAAATGTATAAAAAAATGCCAAGACCCAGACAAATATCAATCCATAGTTAATGAGTTATGTCAGTTGCTTTCATTAGAAGAAAGTGGTTATTTGAAAATTTATTATGGTGATGAATCTGGATTTTCACTTGACCCATGTATTCCTTATGGTTGGCAACCCAAAGGTGAATATATCAAAATTGCACCTAAAAAGAGCCAAAGACTCAATGTATTTGGTTTACTTTCAAAAGACAATCATTTGCAAGCCTATTCTACGACAGGAACTATTTGTGCTGATTTAGTAATTGCCTTTTTAGACGATTTTGCTGAAATAATTACGCAAAAAACAGTTGTTGTACTTGATAATGCAACGATTCATCATTCTGATGAATTCAAAAACAAAATTCACGAGTGGGAGCAAAATGACCTTTATATATTTTTCTTACCAACATATAGCCCCCATTTGAACTTAATCGAAACTTTATGGCGGATGATTAAATACAGATGGCTCAAAACAAAAGATTATTTAGATTTTAATACTCTTACCGATGCTGTCGAAAACATTATAAATGATATTGGAAAAAACTTGAAAATTAATTTTAGTGAAAATAAGTATTTTACCGATTATAAATTGTCGATTATTTAAATACAATTGCTTAACTTTATCACCTTTAAATACATCCAAATTACCATCAGAGTTAAGACTACCTTTTGCATAAGGATTAATTCTCAATATTGGGATTTGAAAATCAGGTAGGGTATAAATAGTAAAAATCTTACTAATCTCAATCTTAGGCTTATTTACCTGCGATAATAATTTGGTTAATTGGCAATCCATCTTGACCCATTAAACCACTAAAGTCATTGTCATAAAGTTTCTTGAATGATGATTTAGACAATAGATTTGTTTCTACATTTCCTGTCTTCCCGAGTGGAACTGCGGGGCTTTCTTGACTAAATGTTTTAACGCCGACAAGGCAAATTAACAATACAAGGATGTTTTTCATGATTTCTGAGGTTTAAGTGATTGTAAAACCAAAAATAGTCTATTGGTTCATGTAATCATCTATCTAAACCATCATTTTTATTATTCGGTACTTATTCTGCAATCATTACAAATATTTGCCGAATAATAAATAAACTTGACAAAGTTTTGAATTGAAAAACAAATTCATAACCTTTGTTGTCTATGCAAGTATTCAACCTTTCAGACACCATTAAAGAGGCTTTTAGTCAAACCAATGTCTTTCACACAAAAGATATTATGACTATTCTTACTGGGCTATACCCAGAGCTTTCTGAAAAAACTATTGCATGGAAAATCAATCAGCTCAAAAACGAGAAAACTATCTTTCAGGTAGGTAGAGGGCTATATTCTTTGGTTTTTATGCCTGAGTTTGAGCCTTCATTGAGTCTTAAATCCAAAAGATTTTGTAATAAAATTGATAAGAAGGTTTACCCCGAACTCATTATTTGGGATACTTCGGTTTTAGACAATTTACTGCAAAGAACTTCCGAGAAGTCATGGATTTTTATTTTAGCCCCAAAAACTGACTTAGAAAACCTATTTTCTGATTTACAACATTTCAGCAAACCTATTTTCTTGAATCCCGACCGTGAAATTACGGCTCGCTATGTGCTGCCACAGCCAGAGGCGGTTATACTATTGCCAAGTATTTCTCAAATGCCAACAACTACCCAAAATGACTTCATTATGCCCACAATTGAAGCTATTTTGGTCAATATTTGGCTTGATTTCGAGCAGTATTTTCAACCACTCGGCTATGAGCTAAGCACAATATTTGAAACATCATTTAAAAACTATAACATTAATCGTAGCAAACTACTTCGATATGCCGCTCGCCGAGATAAACGAGAAGCCATCGAAGAATTTATTAATAACCTTAATTCTCATGACTGACGACAACATCGAACAAGAAGATGTAGTATTGGAAGATAACCAATTGGTATGTTTACTAACCAATGCTACCAAAAAAGCCACTAATCAAGAACAAAACCTGCAATCTATTATCCGAATGCTCAACGAAGAATATGGCTTCGATTTGGCAAATATGGAGCGAGATTTTAAGATTGAGGGCATTGACGAAAATGATAAAAAAGTAAAAGTGAAAGCCGATTTGGCTATTTTTAAAGCCGACACTGAACATAAGCAAGAAAACATCATCAGAATCTGCATCGTTCAAGATGAAAAAATAAAAGAAAATGACCTCAAAAAAGGTGTAGTTGCCACGCTCCAAAATGTTTTGGAGGCTACTGAGTGTGAATTTGGACTTTGGACAAACGGCCCTCATGCTCATTTTCTGCAACGTACCATCAATGCTTTTGATGTAACTACGTTTAATGATTTATCCGATTTTCCTGGTGAGGGCGAAAGCCTTGAAGATTTAGACCGCAGCGACCGTTCGGTTTCTCGAAACCCCGCCAATGACTCGTTGATTAAGGTTTTTAAGCGTAGCCACGATTATATTTATGGCAACGAGGGCCGTAAAAAAGATGCTTTTTGGCAATTATTAAACCTGATTTTTTGTAAACTCTACGACGAAAAACGACAGTTTGACCCTACGGAATCTTACCGCCGTAAGTTTTTTGTGGGTGTAACCGAACAAAACACCGAAGAAGGTCGCAAAGCAATTGCAACCCGAATTAAAGGAATTTTTGAAGAACTGAAATCTGCCACAATCTTCTCCGAAGTGTTTGATGGCACAGAACAAATTGGGCTAACCGATAAAGGTTTATCAATGATTGCCGCCGAGCTAGCAAAATATTCATTCTTGAATGCCTCGATTGATGTGAAGGGCGTTGCTTACGAAACCATTGTATCTAACACCCTAAAACAAGAAGCTGGGCAGTTTTTTACGCCTCGCAATATTGTAAAGGCGATGGTTGAAATGCTGAACCCAACAGAAAATGAGCGGGTACTTGACCCTGCCTGTGGCTCGGGCGGATTTTTGGTGATGGTGCTTGACCATGTACGTAAGCAAATTGCCCAAGAAATTTACCCAACGCTTACGGGGCCACTTCTTGCCGATAAACTAAATACGCCCGAAGTAAACGAACGAGTGAAAAACTACGCCGAAAACTGCATTTTTGGCTTTGATTTTGACCCTGACCTCAAAAAAGCCGCCCGAATGAACATGGTAATGGCGGGCGACGGACACGCCAATGTTTTTCATGTAAACTCGTTGGCGTACCCGAATTGGGAACACCCAACCGAAAAGGCAAAAATACAAAATGCCATTGATGCCAGCCTCGAAAATTTGGGCGAAGAGCAAGGCAAATACCCTGATGGTCGTGAAAAGTTTGATGTGATTTTTACGAACCCTCCTTTTGGAGCAAAAGTGAAAGTAGAAAAAGAAATTGCCAGCCGATATGAACTCTCGAAATATAGTGATGCCCCCGAAGTATTGTTTATTGAGGCTTGCTACGACTACCTAAAACCCGAAGGACGCATGGCAATTGTGCTGCCCGATGGGATACTGGGCAACCCCAATACGCTACGAGTGCGAGAATGGATTTTGGATAAATTTAAGGTTTTAGCCTCAATAGATTTGGCAGTTGAAGCCTTTATGCCACAAGTGGGCGTGCAGGCATCTTTGTTGTTTTTGCAAAAGAAAACCCTAACCGAACGCCAATTGGCACAAGAAACTACGGAAGATTATGAGGTTTTTATGGCGATTGCTGAAAAACTGGGCAAAGACCGCCGTGGAACGCCCATTTATTTGCGAGATGAAGACGGTGCCGAAATATTATTTGAAGAAACCGTAGAATATTTGATAGCACGCCGAAATGGTAATAAAGAACTAAAAAACCGCAAAGAAAAGCGTAAACGCTTAGATGATGATTTACCTCTGATTGCAACAGCTTACCAAGATTTTTTGACCCAAACCAATAGCTAATTATGAAAATACTAACAACAAAAAGTGCTTGGTTTCATGACAGTGATTTGCGTTTGGATGCTTCTTTTCATTTAAGCGAAGGCAGGGTATCTAAAATACAAGTTTTAAAATGTCCTTATAAAATTGATTCTCTTGGAAATCTTACCTCTGATATTTTCTACGGAGGTAGGGCAAGGAGGGTGTATGTTGAGGATAAAGAAAGGGGTATTCCTTTTATGGGAAGTTCTGATATGCTAAAAGCCGATTTAAATTCCCTAAAATATATTTCTACAAAAAACACTAAAAATTTAAGTGGTTTTATTCTAAAAAAAGATTGGATTCTTATTTCAAGGTCTGGAACTGTTGGTAATACAGCATATACAAACGAAATTTTTGAAGATAAAGCTGCAAGTGAGCATATTATTAGAGTTGTCCCTAAAAAAGGGCAATATTCAGGCTATATGTATGCCTTCCTGAGTAGCAAATATGGATATAATCTTATGACACAGGGGATATTTGGTGCTGTTATTCAGCACATAGAACCTAACTTTTTAAGTGGCTTACCTATTCCTCTTTTACCCGAAAAGCAGCAAGAAGAAATTCATCAATTAATTGTAGATGCCGCCCAATTGAGAGTGGAAGCTAATAGGTTGTTGAATGGGGTAATTGCTGAAATTGAGAAAGGTTTTGAATTTGAAAGTGATAAAAAAGTAATTAGTGTTAATATAAAGGAAATCAATAATGGCGATAAATATACCAATGAAGCAAGATTAGAAGCTGATTTTTATAGTGTAAATGTAAAAAAGATAATTCAACAAATACAAATAAATAATTCAAGTTATCTTGGAGATTTGGCAACAACGGTAAATCGTTCTGGTCTTAGAGAGAGAACATTCGTTAGTGATGGTATTCCATTAATTACAGGACAAAATCTTAACCTTAATTCATTGAGAGACCTAAAAAAACTTTCCAGAAAATTTACAAGGAATATTGAGAAAAACACAACGGCAAACTCAGATATTTTAATTTCTGTACAAGGAACAATTGGTAAAATAGAGTATGTATTTGATAATATTTATAAAAATGTATTTGCAAGTGAACAATTAACAAAAGTAAAAATTGACCCTGATTTGATTCACCCAGGATACGTTTTTGCATTCTTAAAAAGTAAATTGGGACAGGCTCAACTCTTGAAATTTAAAACTGGTAGCGTAATTGAATGGATAATTGAGCATAATATTAAGTCGGTTTTGATACCAATTCCAGAGGATAAAGGATATTCGATTGGAGAACAAATCAATAAGCTTACTTTACAAAGACAAGAGGCTTATCAAAAAGAAACCCAAGCCATTCAACTCATAGAAAACGAAATTTCAACATGGCAAGTGTAATAAAGCCTCCCTACTTTGAAGATGTAGTCAATGAAGGTGAGCGTCGTTTGCTCAATTATTTGGAGGTGCATCTACCCTCAGATTATTATCTCATTCCCAACGTCGAGATAACTTCTACCAACCCCCACAACCACAAAACCCAAACTTGGGAGTATGATTTGGTGGTGGTAGCTCCGCACGCCATCTATCAAATAGAAAACAAAGATTGGCATGGGCGTATCGAGGGCGATGATAATTATTGGTACCTAAACGACCAAGAAAAACCAAATCCGCTCAAAACTGGCAGGCAAAAAACGGCTATTTTAGCCTCAAAACTCAAAGAAAACAATTATTCTTGGGGGCGTGCATGGGTACAAAACTTAGTTACCTTATCGTACTCCAATAGCCAAAAACCACTGTTTTGGCAAGAAGCCGCCAAACTGAGTTTTTTGTTAGATAGCCGCCTTATTGGCTACCTAACCGACCCTACACAAATAGGAAAACAAGGCAATGGTATTACTGATATTCAGCAAGCCATCATTGATTTTTTGATAGGCAAACAAAGCCGAAAATCACCCGACCAAAAGCGAGAAGTGCTGGGCTACCAAATAGAAGAAATACGTAGTCAAGACAAATACTGCACCGAATATCTGGTCAAATCGCCTACGGTGGGTTCGGCTGTACGCCGAATCATCAAAGAATATTACCTACAAATAGCAGGTTTGTCGCAGATTGAACTCTCAAACCGAGAGCTAAGAATAGCCAATGGCAAACTTGCCTTAGAAAAA
>JBKBSS010000204.1:0-6014 GCA_046291385.1 Emticicia sp.
AACTTGGAATGCAGCCATTTACCTTTGACTTGCTTAAAATTATTGCACTTTCGTGCATTATTGGTCTGATTATTAGCTATTTACCCAATATCAATGGAAACAAATTTATGACAACACTCGATATGGGTTATCGCTCAATAATTTTAACTATCATCTACGGCGGAATAATTTATTGGAGTAATATTTCACCCGAATTGAATGGTGCAATGAAGAATTTATGGCTGAAAGTTGTTAAGTTTTTCTGATAAAATATCAAAAAGAATCGTGGCACATCTCAAAGACTTGCCACGATTCTTCCGTAAATGAAAACATCATTTCTTCGCCAAAGTATAAATTTTTCCGCTACCATGATTCAAGATATAAATCTCGCCATTGGCATCTTGCCCGAAAGCCGAAATACTGCTGACATTCGTAATTACATCGCTTTTTGTCACGGTTTTTCCATCGTAGGTCAAAGCCCAAATTTTGCCGCTTACGTAGTCTCCACAAAAATATTTTCCAACTAAATCAGCAAATTTCTTGCCTCTGTAAACAATTCCACCCGTTACCGAACGCCCTTCAGCACCATTTGCGTAGCTCCAAACTGGGGCAATCAAATCGGTTCGTGAGCAATCGCCCGAATAACAATCATTTCCTTCTTTTACTTTCCAACCGTAATTTCCACCTTTCGTAATTACATCAATTTCCTCAACTTTATTCTGCCCAACATCGCCAGTCCATAAATCTTTCGTAACCGAATCAAAGCTAAAACGCCACGGATTTCTTAGACCATAAGCATAAATTTCTTCGCTAAAACCTTGTGTATTGGCCATATATGGATTATCTTTCGGAATACCATAATTACCTTTAGTAGTCGAATTTACATCAATTCTCAACATTTTTCCGAGTAAACTGGCCCGATTTTGAGCGTAATTCTGCGGGTCGCCACCGCTACCACCATCGCCAGTAGCTATGTACAAATAACCATCTGCACCAAAGGCAATCTGTCCGCCATTATGATTGGTGTACGGTTGGTCAAAAGTCAATAAAATAGTTTCGCTACTTGGGTCAGCAGTTTGACCACTAACCTTAAATCTCGCAATCACAGTCTGCCGACGAGGCGAATTTCGGGTATAATTCACGAAGAAAAAGCCGTTATTCTTGAAATCTGGGTGAAAAGCTAAACCCAGTAAACCCATTTCTCCGCCCGAAGAAACTCGACTGACAATATCGAGAAACACCGATTTTGTCTCAATATTCGCATTATTCTCAAAAACTTGAATTACTCCTCTTTGCTCAACCACAAATACTCGATTTGAACCATCATTGGCGTGAGTAAAATCAACAGGCGAATTGAAAGATAATTTTGGAAAAGCCTCGACTGCCTGATAAGAAACAGTTCCTGGAGGAACTACTACAACTGTTGTGGATGTAGTTGGCGTTGAAGTTGTGGGGTTATCCTCGGCTTCTTTACAACTGAAAGTCAATAAAGAAATGAAGCTGCACAGGCCAATAATTACAAACGTTTTTTTCATCAGAATACATGGTTTATGAGTATATAACGAAAAAATAGGCTTGTAGGTTTTGTTCAAAGATGGAATAAAACTTACGTTAAGTTGACAAATCTTATAGGTTTTTCGTAAAAAATCTTGTAATTCGCATTCAATTTATCAATCAATTTCTTCTCGCTTGAAAATTCTACTTATCAATACCGACGATGCCATGGGCGGAGCCGCCATTGCTTGCTTGCGATTATTGGCCATTTTGGAGCAAACTGAAGGCATTGAAGTAACAATGTTGGTGCAAGAAAAAAAGCGAGATAATCCAAACGTACAAGCGATTGCCGAAACTTGGTGGCAAAAAAAACTGGCTTTCGGACGATTTGTACAAGAGCGACTTTATTTCAAGTTTCAAGAAAAAAACAAAGAAATCCGCTTTGCATTTTCACCTGCCAATTCGGGTATTGATATTTCAGAGCATCCGCTGGTGCAAGAAGCCGATATTATTCATTTACATTGGATAAATTTTGGTTTTTTATCATTAAAATCGCTCGAAAAACTATTTAAACTCAATAAACCCATCGTCTGGACGTTGCACGATATGTGGGCTTTTACGGGCGGCTGTCACCACAGTGGCGATTGTGAAAATTATCAAATTTCTTGCGGAAATTGCGTTCAATATCTAAAAAATCCATCTCCGACCGATTTATCGAATAAAATTTGGCAACGGAAAAATACAATTTTCGACCGCTCCCTTCGACTTCGCTCAGGGAATGGTCAGTTACGCTCAAAGGGAGATATTACGATAATAGGATGCAGCCAATGGTTGAGTAATCGGGCAAAAAAAAGTAGTTTATTGAAAGATTTTTCGGTGAAAGCTATTCCAAATCCGTTGGATACAGGTCTTTTTTCGCCACAAAATAAAGCAGAAGCAAGAACAAAACTGGGCTTGCCGATTGATAAAAAACTCATTCTTTTTGTAGCAGCAAAGGTTTCGGTAATTTGGAAAGGATTTAGCTATTTTCAAGAAGCTTTGGAGATTTTGAAAACACAACTGACTCATAATGAAGATATTGAATTAGTAGTTTTAGGCGAAAGCGATGCCGAAACTATTCAAAAACTACCTTTCAAGGCACACGCTTTGGGCAGAATTTCTGATGTCAATCAAATAGTTTCGGTTTATTCGGCGGCTGATGTTTTTGTTACTTCTTCGATTCAAGAAAATCTGCCAAATACTATCATGGAAGCAATGGCTTGTGGCACGCCAGCCGTTGGTTTTGAAGTTGGCGGAATTCCTGAAATGATTGAACATCAACAAAACGGAATGCCGCCCAACGGTTTCTTAGCAAAATACAAATCAGCCGAAAGTTTGGCAGAAGGAATAAAATGGGTTTTGTTTGAAGCAAACCATGAAGAACTTTCAAAAAATGCTCGCCAGAAAGTGCTGGATAATTATTCTGAAAAAGTGGTAATTGAACGGTATTTGGAGATTTATAAAAGCATGATTTTGTAAATCTTGATTGCTTTTTCTCACTAAACAACAGGTTGCAAACCTGTTCTACAAAAATCTGCAATTTCTTCGTAGGCATTCAGCACATTTTCCTGCAAAATCATGTTCAATTTTTGGGCATTTTGCTTTTTCTCTGCCAAATTATCTTGACTTAAACCAGCTAAATATCCCCTAATTTGTTCGCCTAAATCTTCATCTTCTCGAATCAGCCAAGCTGCCTCTTGCAGCATATCCCAATTATCGCTTTCTTGGCTTCCACAAAACAAAATTGCCCCACCAGCCGCAACCGCACTCACCGCCTTCGACGGAATCATTAGGTGCGTGTATTTTGTCAATAAGCTTACTAAATGCACATCTAAAAAGTTGAGTTGACTTCGTGGCACATTCGGCAAAATCGTAATTCCTTCATAATTCTTGGCAAACTCAAGCACATTTTGGGCTTTTTTACCATATAAAGCCAAAACTAAATGATGTTTTTCGGGGTCGAAAGCCTTGATAAACTCTATCAGAAAACCTTCATTATGAGCATCATTCAAATTTCCACAATAACCAAAATAGATTTTATTATTTGCATCTTTCCAAACTGGAAGCTGACTTTCGTAAGTCTGATGAAAAATTACACCACAGGGAAGAATCGTAGTATCTAATTTACTTGTGGATTTACCAAAATACTTTTCCTCTAAAACCTCCGCCTGTTTTTTCCCTAACGCAATTAGTTTATTAGGAGCATTCTTATACGTTTTCTTCAAAAACCATTGATAAACGGCATTTTTCTCGGCAATCATGCCAATCACTACGAAGGCTTCAGGAAATAAATCCATTGACCACAACGCCCATTTACGTTCGGGCGGCGTTCCGCTTTTTAATAACATCGAAGCCCAAAATGGCAATAACGGCGGGCTGGTCATTACAATAATTGCCGCATTTTTATCTATACTTTTAGCTTTTCGGATGAGCAAAAATCCATCAATAAAGCCAGCCAATTGTTTCAAAATTTTACTTTTACCATCATAAATGCTTGATAATGTGCATATTACACCCACAGGCTCACGCTTTGCTCCGCCGCCATCGTCATTGCCTGCGATGTTTACGATATGCACTTCTATTTGATGTTTTTCGATGAGATATTTCGCCAAATCCCATGCAGATTCTCCCGTGATTCCAGGGTTTGGCGGATAGTGGCGATTAACTATGATAACTTTTCGGCTCATTCAACTTGGCTCTGATATTTATAACCTCTCGCAAGGTCGAATCTTAATAACAGGCCAAAATTATAACTTATTCCTTTCAATGACTGCGTAGCTTCACCAATTTTATTTGAATTTTCGTAATAAACCAACTCCGAACGAAGCCCCGCATTTGAAGCAACATTTACTCTCGTGAAAATACTGATATGAAAACCATTAGCCACTCGCCCTTGCAGCTCAATTTGCCCTTCAAAAGCGGCTCTAAATTTTTTACTTAAAAATGAGTCAGAAGTAAGTCTTACGGTATCACGATTTGCTGGATTTCCTGATACTCCAACAAAATTTCGTTCATAAATCAACTGTTCTTTTGCATTTGTATTGAGCAAAATACCGCCTCCAACATACAATCCAGCGGTTTTTGTGATAGCATCAAGCGTCCAAATTTTTCGTTTATACCGCAATGGAATCGTGTGTAAATCTTTCCCAATTCTATAAGTAAAAGGCACACCCCTACCCGAAGCCACCGATTGAGTAAAATAAACGGGATTTCTCAAATATCCAGTTTCGACCGCCCATTTATTGTCCGAATTATAGCCCAATGATATTCCCCACGAAAATTCATTGTTATTTTGACTACTCACCAAATTTCCAATCGAACTATTGAGCGACGTATAATTAAGTTTAAAACCGCCTTCAACGCTCACATATAGGCTCATCGCCTTGCGGTCAAGGTTCGGATAAGTATTATTTCGCACATCCAAGCGTTTGGTTGGAGGCTTATAGTAATCTTCATCATCCTGAGCCTTTAACTCAGCGAAAATACCTACGGTCAAGCACAAAAATAAGAATATAGATTTCATCATTCTGTAAATATTTTCAAAACTACTAACAAAGACGACACACCAAAACAAAAAGTTGCCAGTCAAATAATATTAGATTTTATTTAGCAAAGAAAAAATATAATTTTTCGATGTTTTTTCAATAAATAACGAAAGAATCATGGTAGAATTTCGTGATGAAAGCGAAAAGAAAATTTATATTTGTAAAAGATTCTCAAAAAGCCTTTTATAATGTTTGAGCCGCAAAAAATGAGTAAATCTACTCATTTGCTCAAACGCCCATTCACTTAATTATTCATTATTGAATGAAAACCTTAGACACTTACGATTTTTCGGGTAAAAAAGCCCTCATCAGAGTAGATTTTAACGTACCACTTAATGATAAGTACGAAATTACAGATGATACTCGTATCACTGCCACGATTCCGACTATCAAGAAAATCTTGAAAGATGGTGGTTCGTGTATTTTAATGTCGCACTTGGGTCGCCCGAAAGATGGCCCAACCGAAAAATACTCTCTTAAACACTTAGTAAATCCACTTTCAGTGATTTTGGGCTTACAAGTAAAATTTGCTGACGATTGTATCGGAGCGTCGGCTATCGAACAAGCTGCCAGCTTACAAGCAGGCGAAGTGCTTTTACTCGAAAACCTTCGTTTTTATAAAGAAGAAGAAAAAGGAAATGTTGAATTTGCTGAAAAATTATCGAAACTCGGTAATGTTTGGGTAAATGATGCTTTCGGAACTGCTCACCGAGCTCACGCTTCTACGGCAATCATCGGTCAATTCTTTGCAGACCGTGTTTGTGGTTATGTAATGCAAGCCGAAGTAGAAAATGCTGAGAAAATCTTGAATCACGCCGAGCGTCCGTTTACGGCAATCATGGGTGGAGCAAAGATTTCTGACAAAATCTTATTGATTGAGCGTTTGTTGGATACCGTTGACAACCTAATTATCGGTGGTGGTATGACTTATACTTTCACAAAAGCACAAGGTGGAGC
>JBKBSS010000205.1:0-6007 GCA_046291385.1 Emticicia sp.
ATCAACGACCTCGTTGAAGCACTCAATTGGGATTTGGAAGAAAGTCCTGATAATATCAAATTCAAGAAAAACGATGTTGATTTAAGTATGTTTACCGACGAAGAAAGTCAGGTAATTTCGCACCTCCGCACACACGGCGATATGCAGATTGATGACCTAAGTTGGCAAACCCAAGTTCCACTCAACCGACTGGCTTCGCTCCTGCTCAATCTCGAATTTCAAGGAATCATCAAGGCAATGCCTGGCAAAAAATTTGGCTTAAAGTAATGTTAAATTTATATTTATATAAAACGTTTTAGTATAAAATTGCGTTAACATGACTGTAATCATTGTTCATTATCAGTCAATTAGCCATTAAAGTGAAATCTCGTCTAAAAATCATTATTCTATTTATTTCTTCGGGCGTAATTTTTGCCTCATGCTTCAATAAATGGATTTTAACCGAAAAAGAAATAAAAACTCATTATTCGGGCAGAGTTTCCAAACCCTTATTTCATGTCATAGAAAACGATTCATCGAAACTTCATTATGTAACTTTTGGGCATGAAACTGCCCAACCCGTTTTATTCGTTCATGGAGCTCCAGGCTCGTGGGACGGCTACCTCAATTTATTGGATGATAGTTTACTTCAACATAATTTTCATCTCATTTCGGTTGACCGCCCAGGTTACGGAGAATCTCAGAAACGTCCCAAGAAAAAAACTTATAGCTTAGAAGAACAAGCAAAAATCATTATTCTGGCTTTAAAAAGCAATCATTCTAATAAAAAAGCGATTGTAATAGGGCGTTCTTACGGAGCTCCAGTAGCTGCGAAGTTGGCGGCCATGTACCCCGATAAAATCGAAAAAATTGTTTTACTTTCTCCTGCAATCGACCCCGATACTGAGAAATTTTGGTGGTTTTCTAAATTCGGTCGAGTATTTTTGGTGCGTTGGTTTCTTCCCGAACGCATGAACACCGCCACTGATGAAAAATACGCCCACATAAAAGAGTTAAAAATACTTAAAAACGATTGGCAAAAAATTAATTCTGACGTAACTGTAATGGCTGGCGGCAAAGATTGGATTGTGGATACAACAAATTTTTCGTTCGCAAAAAAGATGCTTATCGGAAAAAATGCTAAATTTATATTTATTCCCGAATCGGGGCATTTGATTTCGAGTTCAAGACCCGATTTAATAAAAAAAGAACTGTTTAGTCCACAATCCGCAGTCAATAGTCGATAATTTTTCTGCAAAAACCCTTTTTTTAATAAATTTAAGCTCTGGACGATTGACCATCGACAGTGGACTAAAAAAATCTAACCATTAAACAAAACTTCTTCAACATTATGAAGCAACTCTTTATTTTATGCTCGCTTGTAAGTGTGAGTATTTTTGCCCAATCGCCCAAAGACAAAATGCTTGAAAACATCGGCAAAAAAGAAATGTATTACGGCGGAATTGCCAAACAAATCTGGAATTATGCCGAAGTAGGTTATCAAGAAACCAAAAGTTCGGCACTTTTGCAGGAAACACTCAATAAAGAAGGCTTTAAAATTGAAAAAGGTGTAGCAGGAATTCCAACGGCTTTTACGGCAACTTTTGGCGAAGGCAAGCCAGTTATTGGAATTTTGGGCGAATTTGATGCTCTCCCAGGTTTATCACAAGATTCAACTGCCGACCAAAAATCAGTTGGTGGAATTGCAGGTCACGCTTGCGGACATCATTTATTTGGCACAGCATCGGCCGCCGCAGCTATTGCCGTAAAAGAATATATGAAAGCCAATAATATAAAAGGTACACTTCGTTTCTACGGAACGCCTGCCGAAGAAGGTGGCTCAGGAAAAGTTTACATGGTGCGTGAAGGACTTTTCAATGATGTTGATGCAGTTGTTCATTGGCACCCAGGCTCGGCAAATAGTGCGAGTTTTGGCACTTCATTGGCCAATAAATCTGGCAAATTTCGTTTTTATGGCGTTTCAGCTCACGCAGCGGCCTCGCCCGAAAAAGGGCGTTCGGCTCTGGATGGCGTTGAAGCAATGAATAATATGGTAAATATGCTTCGTGAACACGTACCGTCGGACACTCGTATTCACTACGTAATTACGAATGGTGGAAAAGCACCAAATGTTGTGCCTGATTTTGCCGAAGTTTATTATTATGCACGCAGTCCACGCCGTAGCGATGTAATGGATGTTTGGGCGAGAATTGAAAATGCAGCCAAAGGTGCAGCGATGGGAACTGGTACTCGTGCAGATTGGGAATTGACTGGTGGAACTTACGAGCTTTTGCCCAACGAAACGCTTGCCAAAGTGATGCACGCAAATTTGACGAAAGTTGGCGGCTTGAATTACACGGCTGAAGAAAAAGCATTTGCCGAAAAAATCGGAAAAAGTTTGGGCGTTGAAAACGTAAAATATGAAGATGGAACAAGCGTAAAACCTTTGTCTGTCGAAAAAGGCGGTGGTGGCTCAACTGACGTTGGTGATGTAAGCTGGACTGTTCCGACGGTTGGCTTGACTACCGCAACTTGGGTTCCAGGAACTCCTGCTCATAGCTGGCAAGCAGTTGCGGCAGGTGGCATGAGTATTGGTAGAAAAGGTATGGTAAATGCGGCAAAAACAATGGCTTTGACCGTAACTGACCTTTTTGAAAGTCCACAAACATTGAAAGATGCGAAAACTGAGTTTGAAAAAGCTCGTGGAACGAAAGATTTCAAATACCAAGCAATGGTTGGCGATAGAAAACCTGCTTTGGATTATAGAAAGTAAGGCCCAACCGACTAATCAGACTATCTTCAAACGGTAGTTTTTTTCTAATATTTTTAAAAATGAAACCATAACGATGAATGATAAATCATTTTTCTTTATGGTTTCATTTTTTACGACAGTGCATTATAGTTCCGAATTTTAATTATATTTGACAATAAAATGTAATAAATATGATAGCTGAAAAAGAAATTTCAAACATTCCGAAAACTTTTGAAGAGTTTATCAATTGGGAGTCTTCAGATGGCTTCAAGTATGAATGGAATGATGGTGAAATTATAAAATTTACTGGTATGAAACAACAACAATGGTACGTTTATCAAGTTTTGAATATGCTTTTTATCGAAAAAGGCTATCATCACAAAGGAACTTTGATTGCTGAACCAGATGTAATGCTCACAGGAATTCAAATGCGACGACCAGATATTGCATACTTTACTCGTGAACAAATTCGCTTGGGCAGATTCGATGAAGAAAATGTTATACCTGAGTTTGTGATTGAAGTTATTTCTACCAACGACCAAATCTTACAAGTTAGAAAAAAACTTAATGAATACTTTAAAAATGGAGTAAAAGTCGTTTGGTTGGTATATCCAAATGAACAAGAAGTGGAAGTTTTTACTTCATATAAAGAAGTAAAAATATGCACAGGTGATGATATTTGTTCGGCAAGCCCAGTTTTACAAGATTTTGAAATTAGCGTAGGTGATATTTTTAAGGAGTATGTTTAAACAAAAAAAGCAAGAGAAAATCTCCTGCTTTTTCCCACCCAAACCTAATAAATTCTAATGACAAAACGGAATATTTGATAAATCAATATTCTGCTTAATAATATGTGGGAACGAAATAATTAAGCCTCTAAAAATCAACCAAAAACCGATTAATGAATAAGTAATCGGTATCAGTTTGGGCAGTTTTACTCCAAAAGTTTTTCTCAGCCACGTTGCTCCCAAACTTACGCCCAACATCATGGGTAATGTGCCTACTCCAAACAAAAACATAAACAACATTCCATCGGTAAGGGCTTCGGTGAGAAATGCTCCGCTCAGTGCCGCATAAACCAATCCGCATGGCAAAAAGCCATTCAAAACTCCAAAAGAAAACTGCGTGACCAGTGAATGCTTTTTAAAAAGCTTTGATAATGAGCCTTTTATGTAATTTGTAAAGCCAAATACATAATTATTTAAACTGAGTTTTTGTTGCAAAGTTTTGGGTAAAAATACGCCAATTAGAATCAAAGCACCCAAAAGTATAGAAAGTGATTTTTGGGAAATAAAATACATCGTACTTTCCCCAATAAAGCCTACCAAAAGTCCAAGAAAGCCATAAGTCAAGATTCTGCCTCCATTATAAAGTAATCTACCTATGATAAATTTCCAACGTTTGGAGGTATCGGCGGGTAACATCATGGCGATTGGGCCACACATACCAACGCAGTGCAAACTACCAATAAAGCCCATTATGAATGCTGAGTAAAACATATTTTTAGACAAGAGATTTTAGACAAAAGACAAGAGATTTCAAAAAAGAGAAAGTGTTTCAAAAAATCTTTTGTCTCTTGTCTAACATCTTACTTCTTACTATAAAGTCATTTTTTCTTCTTTATAATATCCTTTGCCGTCTTTATTCCACGAAACTTTCACAACCCATAAACCTCGGTCGAGGTTTGCAACTGGAATAGATTGACTTTCAGCATTGGCAATATCAAGTTTCACGGCAAAGTCTTTACGAGCATCGGCTGGACGATAGAAACTAATTTTACCAGTTGAACCGATTGATTCTTTCGGAAAATTCAGCTTAACTATCTGATTTTCAGACAAATAATCAAATTTCAATTGAGTAGAAAGTTGATTTGTATTATTCATTTGGTCGATGTCGTCTTGGTAAGCGATTTCTTTTTGGTAATAATCTTGGCTTACCAAATGTATATCATCTTGCTGGAGACATTGCCAGACCAGAAAGCCCATAAAACCAACAAAACTTAAATAAACGATTGCTATTTTTTTCCCCCAGTTCATTTTCTTGAAATTTTGAATGAGTGAATGATAGAATGAATGAATAGAACAAATTCTATCATTCACTCATTCTATCATTCAAAATTAATTTACTCCGCTGGCCCTAAGAAGTTAGTTTTTACGGTTTCTACTAAAACGTCACCGTTATAAACTTCGATTTTTAGGGGCGTTTTAATGTCTGTAATTTGCTTTTTAGGTATATCTAAGAAAAATACGGCATCGGCTCGCCCTTGCATTGGCACATTGAGTTTTCCACCTTGTATGCGTATAATTCCCTTATTATCAGCCACTTTTAGTGTAAGTACGATTGGTTCAGATGTTTTATTGATAAACTGAACGTTATACAAATTACTGATAATACCATTTGGCTGTTCTTGATACATTTGCCCAGGTACACGCATGATTGTGGTTTCAACCATTGAGCGATTTATCAATAAAAATGCTTCAACCGCAACCAAAAGCACCAAAACAGCCGAATAAGCATAAGCCCTGACCGACATTTTGAATGGTGTTCGATTCTCAATACTTTCTTGTGAAGCGTATTTGATAAGCCCTGTTGGTTTATCAATTTTTATCATTACTTCATCGCAAGCATCAATACAGGCGGTGCAGTTTACGCATTCGAGCTGAGTTCCGTTACGAATATCAATACCTGTTGGGCAAACCTGCACACACAAAGTACAATCAATACAATCGCCGTGTTTGGCTTGAACAGCCTCTTTTTCAGGATTTTTTGTCAATTTTCCTCTTGGCTCGCCACGAACAAAATCGTACATGATAGCCATTGTGCTGCGTCCCATCAAAACACCTTGCAAACGTCCGTAAGGACAAATGGCGATACAAACTTGCTCACGCAAACGAGTGAAAACGAAGTAAAATAGAGCAGAAAAAACGATAATTCCGATAAAGCCCGACCAGTGCAATGCTGGCGAAACTGTCACAATATCAATTGTTTCTTCGATTCCGATGATGTAAGCCATTGTGAAATGGGCAATAATCACCGAAAAAACTATATATATAAAATGTTTGAGCGTCTTCTTTCTAATTTTTTCGGAAGTCCACGGGCCGTTGTCGAGTTTGTGTTGTTGGCGTGCATCACCTTCAATCCAGTATTCTATTTTACGGAAAATCATTTCCAAGAAAACTGTTTGTGGACAAGCCCAACCGCACCAAAAACGGCCATAAACTACCGTAAAGAGAATAATAAATACAAAAAAAGTAATCATTCCTACACCAAACAACA